>DATFNI010000075.1:0-9154 GCA_035266485.1 Balneolales bacterium | reverse complement strand
GCGATCTGGACCAGGAAGAGCAACGCCACGTCAAAGAAAACCTCAGCGAAGAAGAACTGGCCCTGTTCGATCTGTTAGTCACCAAAGACCACGTTCAACTAACAGATAAAGAACAAGATACAGTCAAAAAAGCCGTCCGTGAACTTTTAGACACTTTAAAAAGTGAAAAACTGGTTCTTGATTGGCGAAAGAGGCAACGAACACGTGCCCAAGTGAGAGTAACAATCGAACGCTTATTAGACAAAGAGCTGCCGCGTGCTTATACACCGGAACTGTATAACCAGGTGTGTGCGGATGTGTATAATCATGTGTATGAGCGGTATGGGAGTGGGGCGTACGGGTGAGTCCAGGATAGAAAAATCGTATTCTTTGATAGATGAATTGATTGTTTCTAATAAAACTATTTTTGTAGAAAATTAACGTATTGCTTAATTTTGTCGAGAAAGAGAAAAGCAGTAATAATTAAAAGGTCGAACGATGGTAAACGTTGCATTGCCATTGATGTGGAATGTGCCGATGGGATAAGGAGTTATATTAATCAGGATAAACGGCACAGGAAAAAATTTGATTTTATATGCAGAATCATACTTCTAGGATTAAGGAACACTGAACTTTATGATAAAGAGGAACCTGACGACGAGAGTAAGGGTATTCGCGCCATGAAGTTCTTTAAAGGTCAGGAAAATGACAGAATCTATTGCAAAGAAATAACGTTAGAGGACAAAACGTTTGTGGTTATTGCTTCCGAACTACACGAGAAGAAAAAAAGTAGGAAGCTAACACATAAAGAAATTAGCATTATTCACCGGGTGGCAGGTTATGACTACGAAGAATTCTATGACTACTAAAGAGATCAAATCATCTTTTGATCAATTCTTTGACAGTTTTTCAGAGGAAGAGCTATTTGAACAACGTGCCCATCTATTGGCTTTCAAATTTCTAAGTGAAATAGAAAAAGCTATGGAGGAAGAGGGTGTAAATCGCAAAGAATTGGCTCAACGAATAGGAACCTCTGCAAGTTATATCACACAACTGTTCCGTGGGGATCGTCTGCTCAATTTCAATACGTTGGCCAAAATAGAAAAGGTCCTTGATCTTGATTTTGAGATCAAGGATAAGGCGAATAGAGAATTATCAAAGAATGAAATTCCGAATCCATTCGATAAAAAAATCGATCCTCAGGTAGGTTTTTGGGCTTTCCATGCACATCCGGATTATTCAGTACCCTATGAACCTATACAAGAGGAAGACGAATACTCAAATCCTAACCTTGCGGCAGCATAATGATAGCACAACGTTCGCCACTTATTTGGCAGCATTTTGCTGTTCTTAGATGGGATTATGAATTCATTGAGCCAAAGACTCAAAAGAAAAAAATTAACCCTGCGGATTTATTTAATCGGTATAAAATAAATGTTGATTTTGCCCACCAACATAAAAGTGAGGAAGATCACCAGTTACGCGTATTCGTTAAGTTGGATGTAAACAACGGTGAAGGTCAACTGGCAGGATACCGAATATCAATCGAGACAGTCGGATTTTTTAAGGTAGATAATGAGGTCAAATTAGATAATGCAACAGGTCAGAATTTGGCTGCATTTGCACCGGTAAACATGCTTATAGGCCGAATCAGATCAATTGTCGCACAATTTACCGGTCTTGCACCATTTGGGGCCTATGAATTGCCTGTTTTAGACTTAAATGATCTGTTTAAAAAGAAATCGCAGGCTGGAGAGATAGAGGGGAAAAAAGCAGAATAGCTACAGACAAAAATCTATTTTTACGCTTACCTCCAGAAAGCGTTATGGCACCATACTAAAGCCACACAATGTGAGATTCATTTGGTCGTAACGGAAGACAATTGGACTCACAACAGATAGACGAGATCAATTTCTGGAGACCTTCCAGCAAGGCCACGTTTCGTGCCATCAAGCCGGGTGCTCCATTTCTGTTTAAGCTACATAGTCCTAATAATTTTGTCGTGGGAGGCGGCTTCTTTGTTCGTCATTCCATACTCCCGATATCCCTGGCCTGGGAAGCTTTTGAAAACAAGAACGGAGCGGCGACGTTCGACGCTTTTTATCAAAGCGTGATGAAATACAACCAGAGAGGTGAAGTCAATCCATCTATTGGTTGTACCATTCTTACAGAACCATTTTTCTTGAGAAGGGATCAATGGATTCCGGTACCGGAGGACTGGAGCAAGAATATCGTCCAGGGAAAAACTTACAATACGGATGACGTCATTGGTGATCGGTTATGGGATGCTGTACAGGAACGGCTGGGTAACCAACAGAAGACAGAGACCGTTAAATTAGCTGCATGATTTGAATAATGATCACCTTAGCAGAACGATTCGGTTGATGAATGAGGCTTTTCCGGATTCCGGGGTCAACGGATTTTCAAGATTGATTGGCGGACTTAAATTACCAGATGAAGATGATTTCATCTGAGAAGCCGATTATCTTGTGATTTAAATAAAACAGCAGTCGTCAGGAATGGCTCAAAAATTCCCAAACGTAATGTTTGATTGGACTTTGCCGCCATTTTTGGAGTTATTATGAGCCGGTATTGGGTTATATTGTGTACGTGAAGAAAGGAAATCATAAGCAGATACATGTCGGAACACGCAACAAGCCCGGGAGATAATCCGCAGAGTTGGCTGGACCAACACGGCGACTACTTGTTTCGATATGCTTTAATTCGTGTCTCGGACAGAGGAATGGCCGAAGATTTGGTCCAGGAAACATTTCTGGCTGCTTTAAAGAGTTATTCGACATTCGACAGGAATAGCTCCATCCGAACCTGGCTGACCGGCATACTCCGGCACAAGGTAATGGACCATTTCAGGCACATCTACAAATCGGAGAAAAATAAAATAGAGTTGGAATCGGGTAACATGGATGATTTCATCGAACAGGGAAAGGATAAAGGAAGATGGCGGCCAGGCCACGCACCGGGCGACTGGTCCGATATGCCGGATAATAATCTTCAACAAAAAGAGTTTATGGCTGTTCTGAAAGGATGTCTGGGTGCATTGCCCGAACGCATAGCCTCTGTGTTTAAACTAAGTGAATTGGATGGATTGGATACCGTGGAAATTTGTAAGGAATTGGGGATTACTTCGACTAACTATTGGGTCATCATGCACCGTGCCCGGACCGGCCTGCGTCGATGCCTCGAGATTCAATGGTTTGATAAAGCTTCAACGGATAAAGCCAAATGAAGAATGGAATGAAATTTAAGATGAAAGTTATCAAGCCGGTCACCGACTGGTTGACTCCACCGTGCGAGGATATCACCTATCTCATAAGCAAAAGCATGGATGCTAAGCTATCGCTTCGTGAACGGGTGCAGGTCAGGATTCATATCATGGGGTGTATACTTTGCCATCGTTATCAGGAACAGCTTCAGAAAATTGAAAGAGTGTTAAAGAAATCCGCTCAATCGGTAGAGAAGGAAGAAACGGGGGGAGGAGAAACATTGAGTCCGGAGTCTTACAATCGTATTAAGTCATCTATTCATCGCCATTTGTCTCACTAATATTGTAATATTGTCTGAATCACGGATTAAACGGATTAAATGATTACACAGATTATGTGATTTATTTTTCAACCCCAACTCTAAGTACTAGGGGGCTTTGCAAAACCCTCCTCATAAGCCTCTCCTGTACATCAGGAGTGTCCAATTATCCCGAAAAGTATTCGGGATAACCCTTGTGGGAATGACATAATTGCCCCGGACTTCAGGTCGGGGTAGTGCAGAATCCAAATATAACCGAGGGCTTTAGCCCTTCCCATCGCGCTATAAAAGGGGTAAACCCCTGCATTACCATTTTGTTTTCCTGGGTCCCCGGCCTGAAGTCCGGGGCAATTTCAACTTGTCAATAGGAGGTTTGGTGAGGTATAAATAAAGGTTTTGCAAAGTCTCCTACTTTAGACACTTCCTTCTTTGTAAGGTTTTTTGATTTGCTGCGACCAACACTGTGTAAACGGGATGTCCACAAGTTATATCGACATCCAAAATAATAACAAAAACACATGAGGTTCGAAATGTACAGCAAACAAAAACGCACTCTGTTCTCGACGATTATCCTGTTGACCGTTTTAGCCGTTGTCGGAATTAATCCGGCATATTCGCAGTCGGGACCCGGGATTGTTAAAGTAGAATCGTCAAAAAATTTCGATCAGACCATATCCGCCTTTAAAAAAATGGTATCGGGAAATGGTATGATGGTCATGGGACAGTTGAACCAGGGTAAGGTACTTTCAATGACGGGCATTTCTGTTAAGTCGCACACCTTTTTTGTTGGGAATCCGAGTGTAGGTAAAAAATTATTCTCAGCAGATCATGCTGCCGGCGCGGCCGTTCCCGTTCGTGTAAATATTTATGAGGATACGAATGGCCATACATACGTAGCCTATATCCCACCATCGGAGGAATTATCCAGTCTCAACAACCAGAAGATTGATATGGTTGCCAAAATGCTGGATCAGAAGCTTCATAAACTGACCAGTATGCTCGGAAAATAAGTATCAATCAATAACAGGAGCAGCTTATGTCAGGCAAATTTAACTCAGACGTGGTACTGGGAATCATTGTATTGGCAATGGCCGGGATAGCGCCGAATATTTATCCTGCCGCCATGAAAGGTATTGCAGGTATGCCATTTCTGTATGAATGGCTGCTCCTGCCCAGTATCATCATAATTATTGCCATCTACATCGTTTCCAGAGTACAGGATCGAACGTTATTGTCACATCGCATGCTGGTCGGTGCGGTCGCCGGTGTGATAGCGACCGTCGGCCTGGAGATTGTTCGCATATTCGGGTTTAAAATGGGCTGGATGCCGGGCGATATGCCTAAATTGCTGGGCGTATTGATCACCAACCGGTTTATGGAAGGCCCGTCGACGTGGTCGAACATTCTGGGTTATACCTATCACTACTGGAACGGGGCAGCCTTTGGTATGATTTTCGTTATCCTGTTGGGCCGCAAACCGGTGTGGTGGGGCTTGATTTATGCTCTGCTGATCGGCACGGGATTTCTGCTTAGCCCCTCCGTTAAAGCCATGGGTGTCGGTTTTATGGGAACAGGACTGCCCGGCATGATTGAGATTGTGTATGGAGCGCATATTGCTTTTGGATTGATTCTTGGTTACCTGGCTCACCGCTGGCTTAAGAAACCGGAATGGCTCCTGCAGATGGCTGATATTACAAGTTCAGAGGACCCATCAGATTTGGCTGACCCACAGTTGAATGAATTGGAACAAGAACATTAAAATGGATTCATCCGTTATGTCTAAGACAGCAATTATCATACTCGCAGACACAGAAACTCATGAAGCGCTCGGAAGAGTGGTGAATGCCCTTGAGACGGCCAAGGAAATGAAAGATGAAGGGGAAGATGTGAAAATTATATTCGATGGTGCGGGAACCAAATGGGTACCGGAATTATCCAATGAAGATCATAAGGTGCATCCTCTTTTTGAAGCCGTTAAAGATAAAATAGAAGGCGTCTGCCATTATTGTGCGGGAGCTTTTGGGGTTCGCCGGAAAATTGAGAAGCTGGATATCCCCCTGCTCTCGGAATATGACGAACATCCGAGCCTGTTGCGCTTGATACGTGATGGGTATCAAATCATAACATTTTGAATACTATGGAAAACCGAAGTTTTGATCTCGTTGTAATAGGAACAGGATCCGGTGCCTCAACGGCAGCCGGGAAGTGTGCCGCCGCAGGGTGGAAGGTGGCACAGATTGACGACATGCCATTTGGAGGAACATGTGCATTGCGCGGATGTGATCCCAAAAAAGTGCTTGTCGGTGCCGCCGATTTAATCGATTGGAATCGTAGAATGAACAGTCATGGCATCCGGTCAGATGCTGCGATTGACTGGAAAGATCTCATGAAATATAAGCGGAGTTTTACAGATCCTGTGCCATCGTCCCGTGAAAAAGGGATGATGAAAGCAGGGATTACCCCGTTCCATGGCCAGGCACAATTTGCCAACGATGCGACACTTCGGGTTGGTGATTATCAGTTAACGGGAAAGCATATCCTGATTGCCTCCGGCGCCAAACCTGCACCTTTACCTGTTGATGGATCTGAATACCTGGCGGCAAGTACTGATTTTTTAGAATTAGATGAGTTGCCCGGGAAACTGGTCTTTGTCGGTGGTGGTTATATCTCATTCGAATTTGCTTTTGTGTCGGCACTTGCAGGATCCGAAGTTCATATCGTCCACCGCGGTGAGCGACCGCTGGAAGGATTTGACGCCGATATGGTGGATATCTTGCTGGAGAAAGCCACAGATCTGGGAATAACCGTACACCTGGAAGCAGAAGTACAATCGGTCGTCAAAGAGGGTCCCGGTTATGTTGTCACCGTAAGTCAGAACGGAACTTCAGAAAGGATCAGGGGCGATCTCGTCATTCATGGCGCCGGGCGTGTACCCAACATAGATAACCTGAACTTGCAAAAAGGGAATGTGACTCGTGGAAAAAGCGGGGTTGCCGTCAACGAATATTTGCAAAGTGTGAGCAATCCGCGCGTATATGCGGCTGGAGACGCCGCCGCAACCGAAGGGAAGCCACTGACTCCTGTAGCAGGCTACGAATCACATATGGTTGCATCAAACCTGCTGGACGGCAATCATCGTAAAGCGGAGTATCCGGCACAACCCACTGTGGTTTTCACTATTCCCCCATTGGCTTCGGTGGGGCTTACACAACAACAAGCTGAAGATCAGGGCCTCGATTTTGAAGTCCACACCAACAAGATGTATTCCTGGTATTCTTACCGCCGCATCAATGAGTCGCATGCAGCATATAAAACGATTATAGAGAAGCGAACCGGAAGGATTATAGGTGCACATCTGTTAGGAACAAAAGCCGGGGAGATCATCAACCTGTTTGCCATGGCAATAAACCAGGGCCTCACGTCTGCCGACTTAAAGAAAATGATTTATGCCTATCCGACTCACGGTTCAGATATTCCGTATATGGTCTGAGAATGGAATCTGCTGATAGCTGAGGCCGGTTATCTATCCCTTTGATGATGATTTAAGAATTGCTGATAAAGCAATTTCATTATCGATTGCGTTCTTTCGATAATACTTCGTCCTCCTCCTTCAAATTCTGATATACGGACTTCAGGATGTTAATGAAACAATAATTCCCCGAACTCAGTTTAGGTAAAACCCATTTTGCCCCGGATGTTCCTTAACTTCTTGCCCGTCATTACAGAAACATAATTCTTCAGCAATATAACAATCCGGATTTTTTTTCAGGGTGATAAGCATATGCGAAAATTTCCCCGGACGGTTTAGCATGTCAGTGACGTTATCGTAGGTATTCAAAGACAAATTGTGAAGCACAACCGGTATAAAATCAATTGTTCTTGTACAGAGCAAAATGATGAACTCTTCGTTTTCTACCCGGTAGGTTACTTCGGTTTCGCTTTCGTTAGTATCTACTAAGATCATTACGTCTATACTTTGAATTGTTATTGAAATTACAATTATGTTAACGTTTTCTAATATTCATATCTTGTTGTTAACGCTCTAGATAAGAAAATATTTTTTATTAATTAAGGCATTGTTGGAGATGAGGTTAGAAGGCCTGTGATTGTTGTTTGTTTGGTTGATCTGTGAGTGTAAGTTCAATTCCCAACTCCATCAACACTGGAGGGGACTTTACTTTTAGATGGCAGATAAATGGAGATCGGCTCAGGATTTCCGATCTCACAACTATGCTATGCATGCCAATGCATAAGCTTCAATTTTAGTAAATAAGCAGGAAATTTTGAACAAAGAACGAGTCATAAATTCCTTTGCATAGGGAAAGAGCAGGCCTTTATGCATAGATATTATGTAAATAGATGTATATTGATTTAGTTTAGGGTAAGAATAGAAAGCAAGAGCGGGGACAAGAGCATATCTGGAATAAAATATAAAATGTAAGCCTTATCAATGTCCTACGAATATCTCTAAAATGCCCGAAATGTACTGGTTCTGATTTGGTACTTAGAACGCACCCTCTTAGAATTGATGTCTCCGCCTTCCGATGTTGTATAATGTAAAATAGTTCTGATATGGGTGTTTAAAATGGAAACTCTCGAAATGCTGCCCATAAAGGGGCAATTTACCAATGAGCTTTGTGAGTTCTATCTTCGCATAGAGGATTATAACTCTGCCAGACAGTTGGCAGTACAAATATTAAAAGACGATTCCGTCAATGCCACAGCACTTCTCGTTATGGGGTTTGTCAATGAGATCGACGGAAACCTGATAATGGCCATTTCTTACTATGAGAAGATTATTGCAAATAATTCAAAAGATACCAATGCTCTAAAACGTAAGGCGTTGGTTGAGATGAACCTTCGTATGGATAAACAAGCGTTTGTGGATATCAACCTGGCCATTGAATTGGACCGTTTTGACCCGGAGACTCTGGTCATTCGGGGAATGATCAGTATCTATTCGTTTCATAAGAAAATTGATGCCATTGTGGATTATAACCAGGCGTTGCTGCTGAACCCGTTGTATGCCCTTGCCTTATATCATCGGGGGTATGCATACTTAAAGTACGGAAACGTCGAATACGCCAGGGATGATTTTGTAAAAGCTGACGGATTAGGGAATAAAGAAGCCGGGAGCATGCTTAAACAATATTTCCCGGATAGTGAATTTCAGCCAACGAATTGAGCAGATACCGGTACAACTCAATTCACGATTTACCTGAAATCTGCAAAAGTGAGAGTTTAATTCAGATATGATTTTGAGAGAGAGCGATGAGGGCGATGTTTTTCATCTGCCGTGTTTATTTACAACCCGGAAGATGTGGTCTTTTACACTCAGTTGAGTGCTGAGTTTTGGTTGCACACCGGCTATGGACATCTTTGTTATTCACTTTTGCGCTTCCCGGATCTGCTCCCTTCGATCATACGGAAAAGGCTTCAGATGTTTTAATTCCGGATTGACTTTACGAAGGCCGGTCCGGCTGTACTTCCCTGACGTTATTTCCTCATAGGTAATCGGGCAGCGTGTCATTCTTTTACCTCGCGGACTGTTACTGCTTAACCACATCCACAAAATGCGTCACTCTTTTTCGATCACCCGGATCAAATAAAAAGGGTTCTACATCCTTCGCCA
>DATFNI010000074.1:0-4505 GCA_035266485.1 Balneolales bacterium | reverse complement strand
ACGACAAGCAGAACCGACACCAAATACAACAAATGACAAAAATTATTCCACTAATGGTGTAGTTGACAGTCTTGGTACGGATGGTGCCGTAGCGGTCATTCGCCGGTATTACACTGCGATAAATAACCACACATATCGTCTGGCCTATAAACTTTGGGGGGATGATGGTGCCGCAAGTAAACAAACATTTACCTCCTTTAAAAACGGCTACCTGAGTACAGATACCGTTGAAGTAATCGTAGGCCAACCCGGTCGCATTGAAGGTGCGGCGGGATCTCGTTATATCGAAATCCCGGTTTCACTCAAAGCTATTACTAAAGATGGTGCAGTTCAACACTTTGCCGGGCAATACGTCTTGAGAAGAACGGTTGTCGACGGGTCTACCCCTGAGCAGCGCAGATGGCACCTCTATTCGGCACACCTTTCGCAAGCAGACAAGCAACACCCCTGACACGGATTACTTCTCAAAGGCTTCTTTTATGCGCTGGTTCATCAGGCGATGATAATTCTCATATTCCGACTGTCGGACATCAAAAGCCAGGTGCTTCTCTCCTTCCCGGCAGTCGATGTGGTATCTGCCGGATCGTTCCGAGTTCGTAACCGTCACTGCAATTTTTCCAATATGATATGTTTCCAGAACCTCATCCATATTCAAGTACCCATATATTCATTGCTTTCGATCGTAAGATACGACTAATCAGACATCCATTTCCCCTTCTTTTGTCGAACGGTTTTGCAAAGCCTTCTCTTGATGGATATTACCTTTATTCATCATTTGAATTACAATACCTGGGACAAAACGTGATGGCACAATACATAAGTCCCCATTATAAAATAGCCTGTCATAAATACCCATCTATGTATTGGAACGCAGATAGTTACTACCACGTTATATAAACAGAATTTGAAAATAATGACAAAAAAATACGACTATTAGTATGGATAAAGAAACATTAGTAAAAGGACTAAATACAGATTTATCTCATGAGTATCAGGCGGTATTAATGTATAACACATATGCAGCCGATGTCAGTGGAATGCATCGGCAGGAATTAAAGAACTTTTTCGATGCAGAGGTCCCCGATGAGTTACGCCACTCGCAGCTTCTGGCTAACAAGATTGCTGCGCTCGACGGGAAGCCCACCACGGAACCAGCCGATGTGCCCGGTACCCGGAATCCAAAAGAGATGTTGAAAAATGTACTGAAAGCAGAGTCTGATACGATTAAACGCTACGTTGAACGGCGTAATCAAGCCGAAGAATACGGCGATTACGGACTGGTTAACGATTTGGAAGATATCATCAGTGATGAGACCAATCACAAGGAAGAGACACAAAAACTCCTGAAGAGTCACTTGAGCAATTAGACTTACCATACATAATATCGCTTCATTATAACCCGGACTTTACGGAAGTGAGGTTCGGGTTTTTATGTGTTTATCAGGTTAAATAATATTCAATTTTTTTCTGTCTTTTAAGTGAACGTTTTGAGGACATTTTTTTAAGGAAGAAATAGACGGCGTAATAACATTCATCTCATCAGCGCCTGTACAAATGCGACATAACACAATCAATGTCCGGTCTGTGGAAACAGTCTGGCCCGAAAGAGCAGACCAAGACTCTTAACAATAAGTATCTTTATGTTCTTATCTGCCATTTCAATCTGGTTATTTGTTAGTGCAACCGATACAGCATCGGTGGATAATTTTACAACCGAAAACAGGTAAGTTATAACCATTTCGCTTACACGATTCTTCGGCAGCGAATTTCTACTGCTTACGGGAAATGACAGCAAAAAAATGAATCAGGTAAAGGTTTCTTCTTAATATGATTAGGAAAATTGATACGGTGTTCAGGATATTACCTGAAATGAGGATTTGGGTCTGAAAAATGCAGGTAAAACTGACATCACACCACTAACCTGATATAGACCCTGAAAAAAATGAGGGACGAAGACAATGAAACGAACTGTAACACGAATCCTGTTATGCATCTCACTTTGCGGTGCAGTTTTGATTAGCTGCAGCCGATCACCACGAGATACATCAACATCATCTGCAATGACCGATAATCCATTTTATAAACCCAGCTCATTACCCTTCCAGGCGCCCGCGTTTAACAAGATAAAAGACGCCGACTTCAAACCAGCCTTACGGGAAGGCATGAAGCAACAACTGGACGAAATCCAGGAAATCGCTAATGATCCCGAAGCGCCAACGGTTGAGAACACCCTTGTTCCGCTCGAAGAAAGCGGGCGCATGCTGGAAAGAACGTATATGGTGTTCAATTGCCTGACCGGTGCCAATACCGACGACACTCTACAAAAAGTCCAGGAAGATATAGCACCTATAATGGCTGCTCATCGTGATGCTATTTATCTGAACGACAACCTGTTTCAGCGCATCAAGAGCATCTATGAACAGCGTGACCAACTCGATCTCGATCCGGAAACATATCGGTTGGCGAAGTATTACTACAAGGAGTTTGTACGGGCCGGTGCCAATCTGCCGGAAGCCGACAAAATTCGTCTCCGCAAGATGAATGAAGAGTTGGCAACACTGAACGCGAAGTTTGAGAACCAGTTGCTCAAAGCGACCAAAGAAGGAGCTCTTGTCGTGAGCGACGAATCCAAACTGGCGGGACTCACACAAGCAGAGATCGAAGCTGCCGCTCGCGCTGCCAAAGTCCGGGGACTGGATGGAAAATGTGTGCTGCCGTTGCAAAATACTACGCAACAACCGGCCCTTCAGTCTCTGGAAGATCGTGCCACGCGTGAAGCACTGTTTAACAAATCGTGGACACGCACCGAACTCGGGGATGCCAACGATACCCGTGACGTCATTAAACGTATGGCAAAGCTTCGTGCCGAAAGAGCACAATTACTTGGATTTCCTGATTATGCAGCCTGGAAACTGGAAGATCAGATGGCGAAGAACCCAAAAAATGTCGATTCTTTTCTTGCCAAACTGGTCCCGCCAGCTGTCGCCAACGTTCAAAAGGAAGCTGAAGATATTCAGGCGCTGATCAACGAAACCGGTGGAAACTTCAAACTGCAGCCGTGGGACTGGGATTATTACGCTGAGAAAGTACGCAAGGCCCGTTACGATCTGGATGAATCGCAGATCAAACCTTATTTCGAGCTGAACAACGTCCTGGAAAACGGAGTGTTCTATGCAGCACATGAACTCTATGGCCTGAGTTTCAAAGAACGTCACGATCTGCCGGTCTATCAGCCGGATGTGCGCGTGTTTGATGTCATCGATAAAGATGGTTCACAAATAGGCCTCTTCTACGCCGATTATTTCAAACGTGACAACAAATCGGGCGGTGCCTGGATGTCGAGTCTTATGGGACAATCCCGGTTGTTGGGCACAAAACCGGTGATTTTCAACGTGGCGAACTTCCCAAAACCCGTTCCCGGTCAGCCAGCCTTGCTGACTTATGATGATGTAACCACCATGTTCCACGAATTTGGTCACGCACTGCATGGATTCCTGTCCAATACGGAATATCCGAGCCTGTCCGGTACGGCTGTGGCACGTGATTTCGTGGAACTGCCTTCGCAGTTTAATGAGCACTGGGCATTGTATCCGACGGTCTTCGAGCACTACGCCGTGCACTACAAGACCGGCGAACCAATGCCCCGGGAACTGGTGGAAAAGATTAAGAAAGCCGAGAAATTCAACCAGGGTTATGCCCTTACGGAACTACTGGCCGCCGCTGAGCTTGATATGGCTTGGCATACGCTTCCCGCTTATGCGCCGGAACAGAATGTGGACGAATTTGAAGCCGGGGCTCTGAAGAAAGCCGGTCTGGCACTCCCGCAAATCCCGCCACGCTACCGATCCAGCTACTTCATGCATATCTGGGGTCATGGGTACGCATCCGGCTACTATGCCTATCTGTGGAGTGAGATGCTCGATCAGGATGCATACGAATGGTTCAAGGAAAACGGTGCACTGACACGGGCAAATGGCGATCGCTTCCGTGATATGATCCTTTCGCGGGGCAACACCGAAGACCTGGCCACTATGTACCGCAACTTCCGCGGCCGGGATCCCGAGATTGAACCGCTGCTTAAAGCAAGGGGGCTTACTGAAAGTAAAGAGATGAGCAGTAAGCAGTAAGCAGTAAGCAGTAAGCAGTAAGCAGTAAGCAGTAAGCAGTAAGCAGTAAGCAAAATAGCTTTCTATACTTTGAAGAGGCAAGTTTGAGTGATCGGACTTGCCTTTTTTACTTATGCAAGGGCCACTACAGACTACAAATACTAGTCTCCTTATTCGAAGGTGACGATCGGGAAGCTAAAATTGCCCGGTCTGAAGACCGGGGATAAAAAAAATGACCGATATACTCAATGGATTATTTAGTGGTGAGAAGACTCATGGATCGACTAATATTAAAAAATTAGGATCCTCCGTTACTAGTGTAGTGTCTTACAAATAAGTTGTAAAAATAGATTAGGGGTATTATCTTATCCTCATGAGTCGACCCATATCCATAGTAGC
>DATFNI010000073.1:0-2530 GCA_035266485.1 Balneolales bacterium | reverse complement strand
CGGCAACCATGTACCCGACCTGAGAAACGATGTGATAGGATAAAATCCTACGTGCATTGTTTTCCATGGACGCGTAAAGCACTCCGTAAACCGCCATAAATGTTCCGGCAACAGCCAGAATATATACGCCGGAGAACCCTCTAGCCAGCACATAAACTGCTGTTTTTGTTGTGAACGCACACATAAAGACTGCGCCAGGAATGGTAGCTTCAGGATAAGCATCCGGCAACCACGCATGCAGAGGAACAACAGCGGCGTTAACACAAAAGCCTAACAGGATCAGCCAGTCGTAATATTGCATTGCCGACGGATCGACAGGCAGAAATGCGAATGTACCGATTTCATGATATCTAAGCAGCAATCCGCCGAGCAGGAAAAGCCCGCCGAGCATATGGAACAGAAAGTATCTGAATCCAGCTGCGCTTGAAGTTTTAGTTCTGTGAAGCCAGACAAGGAATGTCGAAGCTACTGCCATTAGTTCCCAGAAGATAAAGAGAGTCAGGTAATCTCCTGCAAAGACACAACCGAATGATCCGGCGACATATAATGCCGCTGATGCATGATGCGCTTTTTCCTTCACATGAAAGGAATAAATCATACCGATCAACGATTGAATGGCAAAAACATTCGCAAACACCAGTGAAAGTTTGTCTACTCTGCCCAGAATCAGGGTATTTCCCAGATAAGGGATAATCCCGAAACTGCCCATTGTTGCAGTGAACACAACTGTAATTGCAATGATGGGTGGGACAAGAAGCAACCATTTCCAGTGTTGTCCCCTAAAAAACGGCAACGCCATAGCCAAAGCTATAAAGGCGACAGCCGGATGAAGAAATCCATTAATTTCCATCATCTTCCTCCGGTCCCACAAGGAAAGGTTGTAAAAGAACCTTCATCAAAAAAACCATCGCAACCGAAACTCCAAAGCCGAATAAGGCCCAGAATCCGGGATAAATATCATAATGATATTCTGGATGATGAGGATGAATGAAGAAATTCAGTGCCAGTAACACAACAAGAAAGACGGCAAATGCCCTTTTCCACATTGTGAGATTCTTTGTGCGCTGGGTTTCAAACCAGTTTCCGAAACTGTTGCTCATGCCAAACGCTCCTTAGAATTTTCCGAAGACGTTGATAAACTGTAAAAACGTCTGGGGATAAAGGCCCAGCCAGACGGAAATCAATGCCGTAGTAAATAGCGGAATAACCATGGTGAGAGGAGCTTCACTGTACTGCTCAATATTAGCACCCTCAGCCGGAGCTTTAAAAAACGCTCTATAAACAATAGGAGCGAAATATCCGGCATTCAGGAAAGTACTAGCTAAAAGAGCAATCAGAAGTCCCCATTGTCCAATGGTTACAGCCCCTTTGACCAAATACCATTTGGTTACAAATCCACAAACAGGCGGAACACCGATCATGGACAGCGAAGCAATTGCAAAAGCTCCGAATGTCCAAGGCATTCGTCGTCCAAGCCCGTCCATTTTACTGATTTGTTTAATGTGGGTCGCCACATAAATTGACCCAGCCCCGAAGAACAATGTGATTTTTGAAAAGGCGTGATGGGCAATATGCATCAACCCGCCCTGCACTGCTTCAGGCGTGAGCATGGCAACACCTACAATGATGTATGAGAGCTGACTGACTGTTGAATATGCCAGCCTAGCTTTAATATCATCTTTAGTAAGCGCAATCAGTGAAGCCGTAATAATGGTAAATGCCGCAAGGTATGCGGTGGGAAGTCCGAGTCCGAGTTTATCCATGAGATCCACACCGAATCCTGAAAGGATAACGCGTGAAACCGAGAACACCCCGGCCTTAACAACTGCCACGGCATGCAGCAAAGCTGAAACAGGAGTAGGAGCAACCATCGCTGACGGCAACCAGTTATGCAGAGGCATTAAAGCTGCCTTTGCAAGACCCGCAAGGTAAAGGACATAAGTTATAGTTACTAAGGTCGGATTCGCATCGGCAGGGAAAATACCATGCTGAATGTTTCCGATATTGAAATCAAGAGTTCCAGCCAGCACGTAGGTAAGAACCATCGCCGGAAGGAAAAATAATTTTGATGTACCCATAAGGTAGACCATGTATTTTCTGGCCCCGTTGAATGAAACATCATCCTGATGATGAGCTACAAGCGGATAAGTAAATACCGATATAACTTCGTAGAAAAGGTACAGCGTGAAGATGTTAGCGGAAAATGCTACCCCGAGTGCTCCGAAGATTGCAACGGCAAAACAGAAATAATATCTGGTCTGCGCGTGTTCATTCAGGGTTCGCATGTAACCGATGTTATAGCTGGTTGCAAAAATCCACAAAAGTGATGCAACCAGTGCAAAAACAAATGCCAGCCCGTCAGCAGCAAAAGAAACATTGATCCCCGGCATAATGGTGAAGAGTGTATATTCTCTTATTGTACCCTGAAGAACTGCAGGAACCATGGATGCAACTGAAATAAATGCTAATATTCCGGCCCAGACAGAAACAGCCTCTCTTCTGTTTTGATTCTCGCGAAACAACCAGATCA
>DATFNI010000072.1:0-4614 GCA_035266485.1 Balneolales bacterium | reverse complement strand
GATGGTTTTCGATGTTTTCGGTTTTTACGGGTGCAAAAGTACCCAGCCCGACATGCAGCGTGACCTCTGCCAGTTTGATACCCGCCATTTCAAGTTCCAGTAATTGCTCCTCTGTAAAGTGGAGTCCGGCTGTCGGGGCGGCCTTACTGCCGGTGTCTCTTGCATACACTGTTTGGTATTCATCAGAAAGAGACTCGTTTTGCCTGATATAAGGTGGAAAAGGGGTGTGCCGGTAGGCGTCGAACAGGGGATCATCCAGGGGATGGTTGAAAATTAACGTCCGGAGTCCGTCGTCGGCAATACGAACCACCTCTGCTTCTATGCCTTCCACCAGTGATACTGTTTTTCCTCTCTTAAATTTACGTCCTGGTCGGACCATTGCTTCAACGGTTTTATCGTTTACAGAATCAACAATAAATACTTCCGTATTACCAAACAAAAGCCTGGCCTTCTCGACTTTACTATTGTTGAGAACGAGGGTCGTTTCCGGGTTCAGATGGTGGCTCAGGTTATAGAAATGATCATCGGTAATAGTTCCGCCCTTTCGATTATAAACCAGAAGCCGCGCATGATTTCTGGGATGCGCAGGTTCCTGCGCGATTAAATGTTGCGGCAACTCATAATCGAAATCGGATAGCGTAAATGGGAAATCCATATTGGGGATTATGCCAGTGAAATGAGGATTGGTCACTAAAAAGAGTTAAGGGAGTAAAGATAATGATGATCGTGCCCGTCCGCTACCCGTCAGGTTCAAATATCTCAAAAAGGTGGATAGAAGAGGTTATCAGCTATCGGGCCAAAGACACTAATAAACTACATATTCTCTACATGATTATTAGAAATAACAATTTATATCCCGTCTTAATAGCACATAAGACATTGATAATGTTTTAAGAAGCAACCCTGCCCCTCATTATACCGTATCTGATACATCGTACTAAAATCAAATAACCTTCCGTTTCTCCGGAGTGTTGATCAGTTAGCGCACCAATATAAGCGTGTGTCCAAGCTATAAACCAGATGCCTTTAAAAACAAATTATCACATAATCTGTGGGATAAAAGCTACCGTCCGTACCCATAACATTCAACGTTAAATCCTTCAACAATGAACAACATGAAACGACCTGCTCTCAGACTGGTGGCCCTTTTATGTACAACCACAGCGTTACTGTCCATTACGCTTATTTCCGGTTGTAGCAGTAACAATGTGACGGGAAGCAATACAAATCCCAATCCTTTACCAAATACGTATTATGGCAAAAATATCCAGAGGATATTCAATAATTCGTGTGGTAGCGGGTATGGGAATTGCCACATAACCGGAAGTATGTATGGCGTTAATCTGGCAAACTACCAGAATGTAATGGCGAGTTTCAGCTCCGAATATGGTACGAAGGTTGTCATCCCTGGAAATCCGTCAGCCAGCCCATTAATTAACAAAGTTAGCTCAAATCCAAGATATGGCTATCGTATGCCCTATGGCCGGGCGCCGCTAAGCGCGGCTCAGGTTGACACACTGATCCAGTGGATCAAAAATGGAGCAACTAACAAATGAAACAGATCAATTACCCAGGAGGTATTTTTGCAGTCGTAGCGCTGGTCTTTTCATCCCTTTTTACCCTTGCTGGGGCGGCTCATGCCCAGGTATACATGACCAAACACGGACATGTACAGTTTGTATCTCATTCAACGCTGGAAGACTTTACCGGTAAGTCGGATTACTTGGTCGGAAGAATCAACCTGGCTGATTCAACGGTTCAGTTTTATATAGATCTGACCACGGTGAGTACCGGAGTGAGGCTTCGTGACGAGCATATGCAGGAAGAATATCTGCAGACAGACAAATATCCCTTCGCACAGTTTTCCGGCAAGATCGTTAGCTCTTTTAATCCTGCCTCAGCAGATACCCAACAGGTCACGGTAAAGGGAACCTTTAAGGTTCATAATGTTTCGCACGTAATTACCGTATCGGGAAAAGTTAAGATTAGTCCCCAGAAATTGTATGTCTATGCAGCCTGGCCGGTTAAACTGGGAGATTATAACATTCGCATACCACAGGTGCTGTTCATGAAAGTGAGTCCGACACAAGCTGTCTCCATCAGTACAACGCTGGACAGGACGAAGAATGACAAATCTTCGAAACCCTAGTTATTATGATCTGAGATGGACCTTCTTAAGCAACAAAACAAAAATTCAGAATAAAATCAGGCATGAAGAAATCAATAAGTTTACTAACTCTGGCCCTGTGTTTTTCCATTTTTGGTTCTTATACGGCTAACGCACAGCAACTGATTCCACATCGCGCTGATGTGAACCAACCGGTTATTGCGACGTTTAAAGCGCCGACGGTGGTGCTTCTTCCATCGGTTAAAAATTTGTATGCCAAAACACTGAACATGTCCATATATCACACCTTCGGACTGGTAAATACGGGGGTGAAACAGTTTTGGGGGTTGGACGGGGGGACCAATATCCGGTTGGGATTGGACTACGGAATTACCAATGACTTATCAGTTGGTCTGGGCAGAACGAGCCTGAATAAAAATGTGGATGCCCGTTTCAAGTACAGCATCCTGCATCAGATGACCGAAAATGGATCACCTGTTGATCTTGCAGTAACCGGTGATCTGGGTGTCATAACAGAACCGCAGGCATTCCAGGGGAGCTACACTTTTGGTGATAAGCTTGGCTACAGTTTGATGTTCATGGCTGCACGCAAGTTCAGCGATAACCTTTCGCTCCAGGTGTCACCTGTTGTGGGCCACTTCAACAAGGTTTTTTCTGGCGAAAAAAATACATATTTCGGAGTTGGTTTTTCAGGCAGATATAAGCTTACCGGGCACACAGCCCTGGCAATCGAATATCTGCCCGTTTTTAACAAAACAAATAGCATGACCAATGAGCTGTCGGTGGCAGTGAACATCGAAACGGGGGGGCATGTGTTCCAGCTCTTTTTCTCAAACAGCCAGTCGTTTGATCCCCAGGATATCCTGCGAAGAACCAATAACCAGGCATTCAAGGGATTTCGGTTCGGGTTTAATATCAATCGTATTTTCTGGTTCAAAGGCGCCAAAAGAGGGAAGTGATAATTTAATTACGGGTAGTCATTATAAATTTCTTCGTTCGGCTGGCAACCCTTTTTTCCCCTGTACTCGTATCAGCTAAAAAAGCTGAATGTAAAAGCGGGAGTTTTACCGGGTACAGGGCATTATGCGTATTCTCATCGATACAAGTTCCATCACTAAAAGAAGAACAGGTACCGGAACCTATTCTTCAGGATTGCTTAAATCACTGTTGATGATCCCTGATGTGGAACACGTTCTCGCGGTTGGTGGAGAAATAGACAGGGAATCTTTGGATCATCAGGAAAAGTTGATCCATCTGTTTCCTGGAGATACGCGCTGGCACTATCTTCTGAACAATGTATGGACTGGGAACAGGTACAATTGGGATGCCAACCTTGCTTTCTTCCCTAATTATTTCATGCCGTTCGCCTTTCCCATCCGTTCGATAGTCACCATTCACGACGTTTCTTTTTTAAGTCATCCCGAGTGCTACAGCCGGCGAATGAGAACCTGGTATGCATACCGAATTAAACAGACAGTCAGTCATGCAGACCAGATCCTGACGGTGAGTGAATCATCCCGGCTCGATATCATGCACTATCTCGGCATTCCCGGAAACAGGATACAGGTGATCGAACCGGGGAGCAGTTTGTCGCATCATGACAAACCGGATGCTTTCCGCAAGATCAAAAATCATAATAGATTTCTCTATATAGGGACTATTGAACCCAGGAAGAACATTATAAAGATGCTGAGAGGGTTTTCTGCAGCGAAGTCGCCCGATTTGCAACTGCAGATGGCCGGGCAAATCCATTGCAGCCGCTCATATTGGAGGCGGGTCCAGGCACTTATTTCGGCAGACAGGCGAATCCGGTATTTAGGATATGTATCAGATAAGCGTTTGCAAAAGGAACTTTCGGATTGTGATGCGTTGGTAAATCTCTCACAAATTGAGGGATTTGGCCTGCCGGTGATGGAAGGGCTGCTATACGGAAAAGGGTGTCTTGTTTCAGAAGACCCGGCCCTGTTGAGTCTTGCCGGGAAACACGGTGTTAAAGTGTGTGGTTACCACATAAAGGAAATAACCAGGGGATTCGAAAGGATGCGTTGCAGCTTGGCTGCAATTGGGGAAGATGACCCGGCAAAACTCCGCTCTTATTATAGCTGGATGCGTTTTGCAAGACAGCTCATCCCCGTTGTTCAACGGCAGACAGAGGTAATCTGTCTGCCGTTTGCTGAGAACCCGGATTCCGCCCAAGCTTTCGGAGTTACCGGTTTACAAAGAGCTATAATTGAAGCGTTGACCTATAGCGCCGTATTCAGATGTCCTTTAACACTCAATCAACTGTATCAGCGACTGCCCGTGGTAAAATGTACCTATCAGGAGTTTGTAAAATCTCTGAAGCAGCTATGCTACAATTATCCCAATATATTCAGGGTCGATGATCGTTACGTCTATCTGGAGCCATTCGACATAGGCGCCGGAAAAAGGGACTCGGATTTAGCGGACAATGCGATCTTCATAAACCGTCACGCGAAAGTCATCCG
>DATFNI010000071.1:0-2858 GCA_035266485.1 Balneolales bacterium | reverse complement strand
GACAAGGCCGTGCCCCAACTACCAGCACCTAAAATGGCAACTTTCACGACGATTCTTCTTTATTCAGCCAACCCTTGGCCGGCTTGAATGATCGTATTCGGTTCTCTTCACCGTTTAACAAACGACGGATGTTTGATATGTGCTTGATGATCAGACCTGCGGCCAGGATGGATGCAAAAACGATCTGACTGCCATCCAGATGAATCATCAGGACATACCGCATGAACAACATTACAAAAGGATAGATGAATGCTGCCGAAATCGATGCCAGTGAAACATAGTGACTCGTGAACAAAACGATAATAAAGACAAGCAAAGCCACACTTATCGAGTAGGGTTCGATGGCATAGAGCATTCCGGCTGCCGTAATGACGCCTTTTCCACCTTTAAACTTAGCGTAGAGCGGAAACATATGCCCGATTACAGCAGAAACGCCGGCAACAACCTGCATAAAAACGTGAGTATCCCACGCACCTACGTGTGCGGGTATATCTCCGACTACATAACCAAGATTACTTATGAAATAGGCCGCCGTAAATCCTTTTGCAAGATCGATAAGAGCAACAATAACACCGGCCTTCCAGCCCAAAATTCGAAACGTATTGGTAGCTCCTGCATTTCCGCTGCCATACTTCCTGATATCGATTTTTTTATAGATCTTCCCCACCCAAATCGAAGTCGGAATCGATCCGAGCAGATAGCTCAACAAGATAATAACAAGAAATGACAGCACAGTAGCAGTGAATTATATATCGGTTTTTGTTATGTAAGGGATTGCTGTATGTGTTCAGACGTGGCGTTCGGCATGATACGACGAACGGACCAGCGGCCCACTTTCCACGTGTTCAATCCCTTTGTCTTCCCCTACGGCCTTATATTCGGCGAACACATCCGGATGAACCCATTCCTCAACAGGCAGGTGCATCTTGGTCGGTTGCATGTACTGACCGATTGTGAACACATTAAGGTTTATATCGACCAGATCGTCCATGACTGAAAAGACCTCTTCTTTGGTTTCGCCCAGACCGACCATGATGCCGGTTTTAGTCCGCAGTCCCTGGGCTTTACAGCGTTGCAGAAGCTCCAGTGAACGTTCATACCTGGCTTGCGGGCGCACGCGGCGATACAAACGAGGAACGGTCTCGACATTATGATTCAAGACATCCGGCCGTTCATCGATCACGATCTGGAGGGCATCCCAGATACCGCGGAAGTCGGGAATCAGGACCTCGATGGTTACGCCGGGTATTTCTTCGCGGAGACGACGGATGGTCTCCGCAAAAATCGGCGCGCCGCCATCTTTACGTTCGTCGCGATTTACCGAGGTTATCACCACATGTTTGAGTCCCATCTGCCTGGCGGCTTCGGTTACCCGATTCGGCTCATCCCAGTCGAGCCCTTTGACGGGCCGTCCGGTTTTGATGGCGCAAAAACCGCATGACCGCGTGCAGACATCACCGAGGATCATAAAAGTAGCGGTCCCGGCGCCCCAGCACTCACCCATATTCGGGCAGCGGGCCTCACCACATACGGTATTAAGTGATTTATCCTGAATAATATCCGAAACTTCCCGGAAGCGTTTGCCGGAGGGCAACTTAACACGCAACCAATCCGGGCGGTTCTTAGCTTTTGTTGAAATTGGTTCTGCTAATTCCATAACTGATGTATATCCTATTCTTTCTATCTATGAAAACGATTTGCCTGTCCGCTGATTGCCCGCCTGCCGGAAGTAATCAATGTAAGGAGAATGAATTATCTTTTAAATATTTCAGAGTCTTTCTGTAATTCAGGCAGGTCGGAAAGCTCGTCCAAATGAACATCAAAAATTTCTTCAAAATGGTGCCTGATCTTCAGCTTCACCTCGTCCATCGATACCGGATGGCCCAGCAGCTGCTCCAGGCTGGTAACTCCCTTATCTGATATCCCACAAGGGACAATGCAATCAAAATAGTTCAGGGAAGTCTTCACATTGAATGCGAATCCATGCATGGTCACCCAGCGCGAACAACGAACGCCCAGCGCACATATCTTTGAATTCCCAACCCACGTACCCGTCATACCATCAATCCGGCCGGCTTCGATGCCATAATCGGCACACACCCGGATCATGATCTCTTCCAATGATCTCATGTAACGATGGATATCGGTGAAATAGTTTTCCAGATCGAGAATCGGGTAACCGACAATTTGGCCGGGACCGTGATAGGTGATATCCCCACCGCGGTCGATCTTCACAAATTCCGCATCCAGCTCTTTCAGTTCCGCATTGTTGCGCAGCAAGTGGGTGGGATCACCGCTTTTTCCAAGGGTAAAGACGTGTGGATGTTCGACCATCAGGAAGATATCCCTGCGCCGTTCGGCAACCGTCTCACCATTCCGCAGTGCTATCTTTTGATCGATGATCTGCTTCTGAATAGCGCCTTGCAGCGCCCAGGTTTCGCGATAGGGGGCAACCCCCAGGTCGAAGAAATCGACTTCCCGCATCATGTCTGTTTTGATGCATAAAAAAACTCTCTGCAGGCTTTCCGCAGAGAGTTTTAAGATACGAAAATGATGCCTTTAATGCTTTTTCGGGGGCGTTCCCAGATGGATACCTTCGCCATAGGCTTCACCGACAGCTTCCATCACTGCCTCGGAAAGTGTCGGGTGCGGGTGCACGGCGTGGATAATCTCCATACCGGTCGTTTCAAGGTCACGTGCCACAACAACTTCGGCGATGAGTTCCGTCACATCATTACCAACCATATGGCAACCCAGCCATTCGCCGTACTTCTTGTCAAAGATCACCTTGACAAATCCTTCGTTGTGTCCGAGGGCAGAAGCCTTGCCGCTGGCCGAGAACGGGAACTTGCCGACCA
>DATFNI010000070.1:0-6218 GCA_035266485.1 Balneolales bacterium | reverse complement strand
ATTAATAGTATATTAACTAATATAATTAGTTTATTCAAATTAATTTTCCCGGAAAGGTGATTTTATAGGTTGAAAAACAAAGGGAAATGCAGTTAGATGAGGATAGGGAATAAGGCTTGTTTCTCAACGTCAACGTCGTATGTGGTTCGGGCGAGGACGCCTGAACCAGCTTCTCATTTCAAAAAAAATTGACAAATAAAAACCAAGCCCTATCTTCCGCTGACCGCTGACCGCTGACCGCTGACCGCTGACCGCTGACCGCTAACTGTAATAATTCTGCTTTCTGTAATCCGTGGGCGAGGTGCCAGTCAATTTGCGGAATACGCGGTTGAAGTGGGTAATGGATTGGAAACCGACCTCATAGGCAATTTCGCTAACGTTCAGATGCGGGTTGAGCAACAATTTCTTGGCCTGATCTATGCGGACCCTGGCTACATAGTCTACAAAATTAAGTCCCGTTGCCTTTTTAAACATGCGGCTGAAATAGTACGCACTCCAGTTAACCGAATTGGCCACATCATCCAGACTCAAATCATCGTCGAGGTGATCGTGAATATATCGCTTCGCTTTTTTAATTCGGGGAGGTTCCTTCTCATCTTCCTGGATAACCATTTCCTCGACAATCTGTGAGAGCTCTTCAGCGAATATTTCCAGCAGACGCAAAGTGGCCTCGTATTGCTTCGGCGAAAAGATGCGATTTTTGTAGTACAACTCCTCAAGATCTTTCTCTTTATGGAGGTCGACACCAAGACGCATCAAATTATTATTGACGGTTTTTTCTTCCTTTTCGTCAATATCTTTCAAAAAAACCTGCCCGGTCTGCAGATATCCGACCACTTCATTATTGAGATGGATAGGAACTGCAGATTCCGTGAGCCCGGTGAAACAGATTACTGAATGCGCCGAATGATCTGAAAACTCCTGCATCTCCAGCAACACTTTTTTGCATGATTCGCACATGTTATGGTTATCCTTGAGATGATCGCAAAAAGGACTATCATAAGGATCATTTGTACCGTCTACATCCGGTTCATCCAGTAGTGGGCGAATAGTCAGCGGAAGATGTGTAGCCTCACGAAATGCTCTTTCATACTTCTTGTAAATATCCGAATGTGCCAAATCATCGATAATATGCTTTGTAAAATTCTTATCCATGCACATATTAATTAAATACCGAGTACAACTATAAAGTACTGAATTTTCATCACCTCAAAAAACGTTTAATAAAAAGCAAAGAATGTCCTATTGCGTTTGAAGTAGATGTTTTTATTTTACTAGTGAACGAGGAATGAAACCCTCGGTGTCTTCGTTATTTTAATGGAACCTCTTAAAAACCATCCAATCTTTTAATATGGGACCATAAAAACTATATTTATCCCCCCAAACCCAGCGGAGCAATCATGACTGCCACCATTCACTTCGGACATATACGATCGCCTGAAAAACTGTCAGAGACGATAAGCAAAAAGCAGACAGTTACCAATGAAGCCACCTCACATGAAGGCAAAACCTCGGAGGATATGGCCGTTGAAAAACTGAAATTCTACATCTCACGAAATATTGAAGTTCATAACTCATTTTTCATGCGTAAACCCTCATCTGCTGAAGAATGGGCCAATGAGAAGATAAAGAAGTATCAAAGGTAGTTATAATCTTTTGATTGATTGAATTTGGTCATACGTCGCGGAGGCGTATGACTTTTTTTATGCCCCTTTTTCGTGACAGTACGTTCGTTTAGCGGTTTGGATACTTATATTTGTGAAAAGTTGTTACAGTAAATAAAATAACGGCGTTGCTAAAGTAAATAACGTTATCGATAACATATGAAAAATCCGACAATAAAGGGATCAGATAAAAAACGCGTCTATCTTCAGTTTCCACTCCGAAAGTCACGGTTTGACCCTAAAATCATGAAGATATTTTATGTTTTTCTTGGATTATTTTGGATTGTGTCAGGCATCTGGTTTTATATGTTAAAGCCCGAAACCACGATCAGTTGGCCCATCGTCTATGGGAGCATAGGTATTCTTATTTTGATCCTGGCCAATTACTATGAGGCCCTGTTTTCCGGTAAATATATTGATTACTCACCGGATGGCATGGTGGTCAAACTCGGCTACAACAAAGCGATCTTTCTGGAATGGCAGCAGGTCGATGAGGTGCGGCTTGAGGGAAAGCAGTTTTCGATTTTAAAAAAGGATGGCGAGCGACATGAATGGAAAATCAACAAAAATGCCATGTACAACTGGTCCGGTTTCTTCAATGCCCTCAAAGAGAATCTTTCTAAAAGAGATGTTTCCTTTACCCTGTGACTTTTCACCGGTGCCCCGGAGTGTCATACACTTGTTTTTGGGGCTCTTCCTCGTTCCACTGGTTGTATTTATTGAAACCTCTTCCGTCATGGCTTCTCAACCTATTGATACGCTGTCGATTAATGCAAATTCAGGTGATCATCTGTATCACTTCAGCAACAAAGAAGGCAGCTTTTATGTTGGTGAAACCAAGGGAACAACCCATCATTTTTTGATGGGCTATATCAGTTACCGCGAGCAACTTTTCTCAGATTACACCCTTTTTGTGAATGATGACCAGTTGCAGCGCAATGATGAAAGGACACGGGTATCATACCTGCCATATATTTTGAGAAGAACATATCCCGGGGGAATCTCCGGGTCCGTGTTTATGCCGGATCATGAGGATGCTCTGTGTATCCGTGTAAAGTCGGGCAATCTGCACACGGCCACCCTGAAGCTTTTCGGGAATATTTTTAAAAAGATCCTGGCAATCGACAGTTCTGGTACCCCAAACAGGGTTACTGTTTCTCTGAATTCGAAGATAACCCCTTCGCTGACCGTTGCCCTTGTGGGTAAGCTCGTCGAGGCCCGGCTATCGGATAACACGCTGATCGTCAAATCCAACACGGAGGAAATCCGCAGCGGGCATATGAAAGTCGATAATTCGGAAGAGTTATTTGTGATCGGTGTGGGTGGTTCAACGGAGCAATCCGACAAAACGGCCATTGCATCACTGGCAGGATATGACAGCCTCGTAGCGAGAAAGAAAGAGCGGCTGAATAAGTTGCTGAAACGGTCGCCGCTAAACCTATCTGATCAGCGGGCCGATGATGCCCTGGATTGGGCGCGTTGTTCTTTCGACGCTCTGAATATGGATGAGATGCGCACCGGTATGGGCAAGGGTATTTATGCAGGATACCCCTGGTTTCAGGATTACTGGGGGCGCGATTCTTTCATTGCCATGCGTGCCCTGACTACCACTGGCCAATTTGCCCTGGTAAAGGAGAATCTGGAATCCTTCCTGAAGTATCAGAAACTGGCTGATGACGGGCCGCTGTATGGCAAAATTCCAAACAGGGTACGCCCCGATCAACAAATTTATAATACCGCAGATGCCACGCCACGTTTCCTGATTGAGGCGCAGCGTTATGTTGCCTATTCGGCAGACAGCTCTTTTGAACGAGACATTTTCCCTCATATCGAAGCTGCTGTTTTAGGGACACTGAAATATCGCACGGATAGCCTGGGGTTCATCATCCATGGCCCGGCTGACACCTGGATGGACGCGGTGGGTCCAAAGGGCCCGTATTCACCGCGGGGCAACCGTGCAAATGATATTCAGGCATTGTGGATAGAGGCGTTGCAAAGTACCGTCAAACTATGCGGGGAAGCGGGCGGGGGAAAAGCTGAAGTGCTGTCACAAAAAGTGAAAACGGTGCTCGGGAAAGTAGAGAAATCATTTGCCCAAAAGTTTATCAATGCTTCCAATCCAGATCCGTTGACGTCAATCCCTGTTATCTACGATGCGTTGCACAGCGATGGAAAACCTTCCATGGAACTCAGGCCCAATGTCCTCTTTTGTCTTGATGTGATTGATCAGCCGGAAATACGACAGAAAGCCCTGCTGCAGGTATTCGATCGTCTGTCAACGCCCTTCGGTGTCATGTCGCTGGGTCCGGACGATCCCCGTTTCCATCCTTTTCACCAGTTTGAGCCGGTATATGAACAGGATGCCGCCTATCACAGCGGGATCATCTGGCTGTGGAATTCAGGCGAGTTAGTGAATCAAATGACTCGCCGTTTCCTGCAGGACAGAGTGTATCCAATCACAGAAAATTACTCGAACCTGATCCTCAATGGAACAACTTTGGGGACGCTTCCCGAACTTTTAGATGCTTTCCCGAGAGATACAAAATATGCCCGGAAATATCCGGATTCTGCATCATTCGGCGGCCTCTCACGTTTTGATCAAATGAGCATTCGCGATGTTTCCGGCCTGAATCGTGCAAAAGTGCCTGCCGAATCGGGCACATTTTCGCAGGCATGGTCGCTTTCCGAATACATACGGAGCTTCTATGAGAGCTATGCGGGGATCAGGTATCAGGCACCTACCGGTTTCTCACTTCATCCGGCACTGCCATCCGGATGGCGTACCTTGTCTGTGAAATCAACATTGGGCGTTCTTGATCTGACAATGAACGTGGAGGCCGGTGAATCGGGAAGAATACATTACACCATCGAGATAGTGAACAAGAGTGACCGGAAGCAGCGTCTGCCGTTTCTGGATAAATTTATGGAGAAGCAGATAAAATTAACGGTTCCACCCGGACTGACCCGTTTCGATATCACAACCTCACCTGACCATGTGAACCTGTTCGAGAATGGAAAGCATGAGAATCCAGTTTTTCTGTCAACTTCGGCCATGAATGCCTATCACACGGCATATGCGAAGAGATTTTATTTTCGCGATATCAACGCAATCCCAACAAAAGGAAGACAATACTACTCGCAAACGCATTGAGGCATTGAGGGTTAAGGGGCTGAGGGTTTTCCCAGGACCTGAGCCAGTGTTTGCTCCAGGTTGGGACCTCTCAGTGAAATGCCTTTTGCAAGTACGGTGCCCTTGGGTCCGACTAAAACGGGAGATGGGATAGCATTGACTCCAAACTCTTCGGCGATCTTGTTCTGAAAACCGCCCTTCAGGAACCCATGATACCAGGGCATGGCGAATTTGGTCTTTCGGAACTTTTGTACATCCTGCGGATGGTCATCCAGCGAGAGGCTAAGGACATGAAAGCCTTTATTCTTGAAGTCGGCATAGGCTTTAGTGATGTAAGGCAGTTCACCCCGGCAGGGTGGGCACCAGGTAGCCCAGAAGTCAATCATATAGGTTTTTCCCAGCATGTTCTGCCTCGAGTATGTTTTGTCTGATCCGCCAAGAGCGGCAACGGAGAAATCAGGTACCGGTTTCCCAACTGCTATCTTCGAGTTGAATGAAAATTGGCTTTGTGCATACTGGGCAAGCTTGGTATCACCAAATTGGCTCTGCAGTTTATTGTAATAGGCATGTGCATTCTGAATATCACCGCGCCTGTAGGCATTATTCAACTGGTAATAAACGAGGGTGGCCTGGACGCTACGGTCCGGATTCGTATCGACTGCTTTATCGATGTATTTTTCGTACTTGTCTTGTTTGCCCGAGACATCAACAGCCACCAGCATATCAAGGGGCTGTATGGACCACAGAGGTGAAGAAGGATCCAGTTTGTTGAGCAGATCCTGCGCATATTCTGATCTCAGGCTATCGGCACCATACAAGCCGAGTGTCATGTAGTTCAGGGTTTGCATGATACGGACCTTGTCATTTCTCTCATTTTCGATCGCTTTGTTCAGACTATCTTTTATTCCGGTGAAATTATAATGGTACGAATCTGGATTACCGCCGGCAGCCTGATACTGTTTTATTGCATTGGTGTACGAGTCTTCAAATTTCTGTATGCCGTTATAGGACCGGGCAAAATCCGATATCTCGGAGGGGGTATCCCGGAACTCAATGTGAGGATGACCTGCCGGTTTAACTTTTGCAGGGTCATATTTCAGGGTAACTTTTCCATTTACTGGTGTCAGATTAGCGACGTATGCCCCTGCACCATCGTAATTGTAGTTATCAGCAGCCGTTCCGTTTACCGGTGTCATCTCATCCGGACCGATGACCTGGTAGGTGACCATCCCCGAATCGGCCGGGATCGTCAGGGCAAAAGAGCCGTTCGGTTGCTTATCCATGGGCCGGGCATTGTTTAGCGAAAACTGGTTGAACGACCCCACAGCATAGACTCTGTCCAGATTCGGGTTGGTCAAGCTGGAGGAGAGGTAAGCCGTCAATTGGACATCATGCATGGATGTCAGATCCAGAACGGTTTCGTA
>DATFNI010000069.1:0-3669 GCA_035266485.1 Balneolales bacterium | reverse complement strand
AAGGATTTCAAGTTTTGTCCAAAAGTATATCAAATCATATCCCACCGGATGCGCCTGAGAAATGCCCTAAAACTTACGGATGATTATTTTCAGCGGATGAGCTTATTTGGGGATAACCTGGGCACCATTTTTCTTCAAATGCCACCGAATTTTAAAGTATCACGTATTGATGATCTCATCCAGTATCTGCAGGAGGTTCCGCCGGGCTTCTCTCTTGGATTGGAGCTCAGGGATATTAGCTGGTTTGACGGCAGCAGCTATACAGAACGGTTATTTGATGTGATGAAAGAGAGACAAATAACGGCTGTGATTACCGATACCTCGCGTTTCCGGGAACTGGTACACATGCGACTGACTACCCCGGAGGCATTCATTCGCTTCGTCGGAAACAACCTGCATCCCACCGATTTCGAACGTCTGGATGAATGGATCGATCGCATCGGACAGTGGATGGATATGGGGTTGAAACGCCTATGGTTCTTTCTCCATCAGCACGAGGAACAATATACCCCGGAACTGGCACAGTACTGTGCGAAGAAATTTCATGAGAAACTGGGCATAGAGTTGCGAAAACCTGGCTTACCTGGACAAACGGAGAATTTGTTTGGGTGATTGATGATAGCTTTTCTTATCACTTATAACCTTTAATTAAGGCTGTCATCCTGATGTTGTCCGCTGCAGCGGACAGCGTAGGATCTCGTCAGCAATTGGAAACGATTGTACTTGTTGTAACAATAGGTGCTCTTTATGACGAGATCCTTCGCCCTATAGGATTTTGTTCAAAAGTAAAAAGTGAGTAAGGGCTCAGGATGACATTCTCGTATTTGAGATCTGTTTGTTCAACTTTCTACCCTAAACTTGACCCTATCCGGGCACGCTTGAAGCCTCAATGAGCGTTTTACTTCACAGATTTCATGCGCGAGCTCACGGATATTCTTAATTCTTTGTGTTATCTTTGATATTCGAATTTGAGCCTGTATATCAACCCCGAAAGCTTTCGGGATGGCAAGCAATTATTGTTAGGCACAGGATAAATTCACGAATATTTTTTTAGCAACACAGAAACCCGATCGAAAATGAGCAAGAAAGATTATTTCAATACCCGGACGGAGTTCGATACCGGCTCGGGGAAAGCAGTTTATTACAGTCTCGAAAAGCTGGCGGAACAGGGATATTCCAATATCCACCGCCTGCCGTTTACAATGAAGGTTCTGCTGGAGGCCGTGCTGCGGAATTGTGATGGTTACATTGTCAGCGAGGATGATGTAAAGAATATCGCCAATTACGACCCTTACAATGTTAAAGATGTAGAAATTCCGTTCAAGCCTGCGCGCGTTATCCTTCAGGATTTCACCGGAGTTCCTGCGGTAGTGGACCTTGCTGCCTTGCGTTCGGCGATGCATCGCATGGGCGGTGATCCCAAGAAAATCAATCCCAATGTGCCGGTTAACCTGGTCATCGACCACTCTGTGCAGGTGGATACATTCGGTTCCGATTATGCCTACATGTTCAATCGCGAGAAAGAATTTGAGCGCAACCGCGAACGCTACGAGTTTCTGCGCTGGGGACAAAAAGCGTTTGATAATTTCAGCGTGGTCCCGCCATCACGTGGCATTGTCCACCAGGTGAACCTCGAGTATCTGGCGCGCGGCGTATTTCTGACCGAAGAAGATGGAGGCAAGGTAGCCTATCCTGATTCTCTGGTTGGTACCGATTCTCACACGACGATGATCGACGGCCTCGGCGTTGTTGGCTGGGGCGTCGGTGGTATCGAAGCCGAAGCCGTTATGCTGGGGCAGCCTATATACATGTTGCTGCCGCAAGTTGTCGGGTTCAAACTGACCGGCAAGCTGAACGAAGGTGTGACCGCCACGGACCTGACGCTGACCGTCACCCAGATGCTCCGTAAAAAAGGCGTCGTCGGCAAGTTTGTTGAATTTTATGGTGAAGGATTGAGCAGCATGAGCCTGCCTGATCGTGCCACCATCGCCAACATGTCGCCTGAGTATGGTGCCACGATGGGCTTCTTCCCGATGGATAAGGAGTCATTGCGTTATCTCTCGCGTACAGGCCGATCCAATGAACAGGTTGAACTGGTTCGCCGCTACACAGAGGCACAGGGACTCTTCCGGACCGATGATACCGAAGACCCGATGTTTAGCGATACGCTGCATCTGGACCTGGGTGATGTTGAACCATCGCTGGCAGGACCCAAACGGCCACAGGATCGCATCACGCTCACCAATATGAAAAGTGAGTTCGAGGAAGCCCTGGTTCGCAAAGAGCCTACCCGTGGTTTCGATCTGAAGCCGGATGAACTCACGCGCACCGGTACGTTCCAGAATGGACAGGCCGTTAAGATGAAACATGGTGATGTGGTTATCGCTGCCATCACAAGCTGCACCAACACATCTAACCCGTCGGTTATGCTGGGTGCTGGAATCGTAGCTAAGAAAGCCATTGAAAAAGGGCTCAAAGTTCCACCATATGTAAAAACATCACTGGCTCCGGGTTCACGTGTGGTAACCGAATATCTTAATGAAGCCGGTTTGACTCAATATCTCGATCAGCTCGGCTTCAACCTGGTCGGTTACGGTTGTACGACCTGTATCGGCAACTCGGGTCCGCTGCCTGAAGCCGTGGAAAAAGCCATTAAGGAAGGTGATCTGATCGTGGCCGGTGTGCTTTCAGGCAACCGGAACTTCGAAGGCAGGATCCATCAGAATGTGAAGGCCAACTATCTGGCTTCCCCGCCGCTTGTTGTGGCTTATGCTCTGGCCGGGACTGTAGACATCGATCTGTCCAAAGATCCGATTGGAAAGGACAAGGATGGTAATGAGGTTTACCTTAAGGACATCTGGCCAACGACTCAGGAAATCATGGAGCATCTGGATGATGCTGTTCGCCCGGATCTGTTCAAGAAGATGTATGACGGAATCGAAGACTCGAATGAAGAATGGAATAACATTCCGATCACAGGCGGAGAGCTCTACGACTGGAAGGAAGATTCTACGTACATACAGGAACCGCCGTTCTTCATCGACATGACGCATGATCCGGAACCGATTGAAAAGATTGAGGGTGCAAAAGTGCTGGTGAAAGTGGGTGATTCGATCACAACGGACCATATCTCACCGGCAGGAGCCATCAAACCGGATTCGCCGGCAGGCAAGTACCTGATCGAAAATGGAGTTAAGAAAGAGGACTTCAACTCGTACGGGTCACGCCGCGGTAACGACCGCGTAATGACTCGCGGGACCTTTGCCAATATTCGTCTGAAGAACCAGTTGGCGCCGGGCACCGAAGGCGGATTTACTACGTATCCCGTGGGTGGTGATGTAACGACGATCTATGAAGCGGCTGAAAAATACAAGAAGGATGATACGCCGCTGATCGTATTGGCCGGTAAGGAATACGGCACCGGTTCATCACGCGACTGGGCCGCCAAGGGAACGCAACTGCTTGGCGTCAAGGCCGTGATTGCACGCAGCTTCGAACGCATTCACCGCTCCAATCTCGTCGGCATGGGCGTGTTGCCGCTCGTGTTCAAGGACGGCATGACCCGAAAGTCGCTCAGTCTCGACGGCAGCGAGACCATCGACATCACGGGTATCGCAGGCGGAATCAAACCCGGCATGGACGTAACCTGCAAAATCACGCGCCAGGGCG
>DATFNI010000068.1:0-9923 GCA_035266485.1 Balneolales bacterium | reverse complement strand
GTTTAACCTTGTACGGCTTGTCATCCTTGATTTCGAAATGGTTATTAATGTTCGGAAATTCGCGCAGTGCATGGATGATGGCCCATGAGATCAGATGCGTGAAGGTGATTTTCGAATCCCCGCGTTTCTCTAGATATTCGTTGATAAGAAGCCGGTCTTCAATCAGCATCTTTACCGGAATCGTACGAAGGGAAGTAGCCGTCGGTAATTCGAGGCTTTCTTCCATATTTTCCACAACCTTTGTGGCAACACCTTTCAGCCGCTCGTATTCGGTTTCCGGCTCGGGTTTCTTTTCTTTTTTAGGGGGTGAGGGTTTCGGTTTTTGCGGTGCTGCAGGAGCTTCCGGAGTCAGGGTCTCGGCATGGCCGTTGGTTTTGGGCGGCTCAATAACGGCCGTCTCAAAATCAAGGTTGCCATCCGCCGCTTTGGACTCCAGCTCGTTGAAATAACTTTTCCAGTGATCCGGGACTGACTCGGGCGAATCTTTATATTGATTGTATAATTCTTCGACGAGCGCAGTATTCGGTCCGAAGATTTCTTCGAGAGATTTCAAGATGATGGCTATTTAAAGTTTATAAATTTTTTTACGTTTCACCCACATATCACAATCGATATGGAATCACAATAACTCAAAAAAGAGGGCGAATCATTACGACAGTTGGGAAATTACGTATTGATTGACTAAATATCGACGTTAGCAGCCCGTTGAATGGCTGGTTTTACATAAAACAACGACTCTGGAAATGTGGTTAATTCCATATATCATAAACACATCTCCATGGTGTCAGGAATTTTCTATATTCCCCGAACATATAAAACGTTTTAAAAGATCAATTATTCCGTTCATGAATACGAAAACAGACGACTTCGGAGCCGCCGAAATTACGTGGGATTTATCGGACTTATATAGTGGGACCGATAGTAAAAAATTAAGTGAAGATCGAAAAAAGGCTATCAGCAAGGCAGACTAGTTCGCCCGGAAGTATCATGGCCGGATTCAAGAGTTGTCTGTCGACGAGTTAAAAGTGGCTCTTCAGGAGATTGAATCCATATATGATCTGATAGGCCGGCTTGGTTCCTTTGCACATCTGATTTGGTCGACCAATACTAATGAGGCTACCTACGGTAAATTGATGTCGGAGGTAACCGAGCTCGGGTCACGGATCCATCAGAAGCTGGTGTTTTTTGATGTTGAGTGGCTGGCTATCCCAAAAGAAAAAGCGCAAAAATATATCGATGCCCCGGAACTCAAACACTACCAGCATTACCTGGAGAGCTCCCTGCGATATAAGCCGTATATTCTTGAAGAAAAGGGAGAGCAGATTTTGTCGGCCAAATCGGTTACGGGGCGTCAGGCGTGGGTCCGGTTCTTTGATGAGACACTGGGAGCGGCCCGCTTTGAGCTTGATGGCGAAAAGCTGACCGAACAGCAGATCCTCAGCAAGCTGCATGAAAGTGACCGGGAATTACGTAAACGCGCTGCAGATTCGATTACAGCCACATTTAAAAGCCTGAATCACCCGCTTTCTTACGTGTTCAACACCATTTTAGCGGATAAACATACCGATGACCGTTTGCGCAAGTATCCGCAGTGGATCACTTCCAGAAACCTGTCCAATGAAATTGAGGACAAGACTGTCGAGACACTCGTTAATGCCGTTACCGGCCATTACAATCTGGTACAACGCTATTATCGTCTAAAAACGAGGCTTCTGGGCTATGACCAAATGAGTGATTACGATCGTTATGCTCCGCTGAAACAGACGGAGACCAAGTTCCAATGGGATCAGGCCCGAGGCATCGTGCATGATTCTTACGCGGCGTTTCATCCGGAAATGGGAGAGATCGTTCAGCAGTTTTTTGATAAACGTTGGATTGATGCTCCTCCCCGGCCGGGCAAGCGAAGCGGCGCTTACGCGGCCAGCACGGTTCCATCGGTTCATCCCTATGTTTTTCTGAATTATTCGGGCCAGGTTCGCGACGTGCAGACCCTTGCACACGAGCTGGGGCATGGTATCCATCAGTATTTGTCTCGCCTGCAAGGCATCTTACAAGCCGACACGCCTTTGACGACGGCGGAGACGGCGTCGGTTTTTGGCGAGATGCTCGTCTTCCAGAATCTGTACAAGAAACTGGAAGATCCGGCTGAAAAACTGGCGCTTCTCGTTGGAAAGATCGATGATACTATCGCAACCATATTCCGCCAGATCTCGATGAACCGGTTTGAAAATGCCATACACACGGAACGCCGCGAACATGGTGAGCTGACAACCGATCAGTTTTCAGAACTCTGGTATAAAACACAGCATGATTTGTATGGAGATGCCGTCACGCTGACCGACAATTATCACCTTTGGTGGTGTTATATTCCACATTTCCTTCATACGCCGGGTTATGTATATGCATATGCATTTGGCGAACTGCTGGTATTGGCTCTGTACGAAGAATATCAAAAAAGTCCGGATGGTTTTGCAGACCGTTATCTTGATCTGTTGAGTGCCGGTGGGTCGGAATGGCCCGATCGCCTTATTGCAAAGATGGGTTTTGATATCAATTCATCTGATTTTTGGAATCAGGGACTGGCAGTTTTTGAAAGGATGATCGAACAAGCAGAATCACTGGCTGAGAAACGCTAATATTGAAATATATGTCAGAAACGATCGATACAGATAGCGCCCGGGAACATAATCAAAAGAAGAGGGAACAGGAAGAAAGCGCTCTTCGCAAGTTCAAGAATGTTCTTAAGGACGTTGTCCGGCTTCTGCGGCAGGCATCCGGCGCTGATACCATAAACCTGTATTGGATCAATAAAGATCGGAAACAACTTGTTCAGGAGACATACGCAACGATCTGGGAGAATACTACATTCCGTGATCGTATGGCATTCAATGAAAGTTACTTGGGACGATACCGTGATATCACTGAACCGGTTATTCTTGAGATCAATAAAGATATCCCCCAGGAGGCTCTCGTTCATTACTATGATCAGGTTCCCATTCATTTTTGCTACCTGATCCCGTTTACCAACAATGAGGAGACGGTGGCTTTGACGGTTTTGGAGTTTAGCGAGAAACCCGCCGATGCCTCGTTTGCTGAGGCGCTTGATGCGTATACTCAGGCGCTGCGAAATCTTTTACAGACATTCCTGGAGTTGAATGAGCTGATGGATACCCAATCGGAGTGGACCCGTTACGAAGAGATGCTCGAACGCCTGGACCGGCGGCATGCATCCATCAAACTGGTCGAACGATTGACTTATCAGCTGCAGGCACTGGTACCTAAGGGCGGGGTAACCCTGTTATGTCAGGGCATGGGGCACTGGTCAACGGTTTTGAATGCGGCTGAATCCGTAAAACCACTCCCTATTGGTGTGGCGCTCGAAGAGAATTCCATTGTTCATCAGGCGCTGGTTTCGGGAAAACCGGAGTTTTCCATTCATTTTAATGGAAATCCCAAGAGGGTATCGTCGCGCGAGGAAATCAGCCGTGGAGCAAGCATTGCCGTGCCAGTATTGGTAAATGAACGCCGGCAAATGGTGGCCCTGATCTATCATGATAATCCGTTGATCTTTTCGGAGGCTGTGAAACATAAAGTGATTAACCTGGTCAGGGTTGTGGCACTTCGTCTGGCGACTGAATGGAAAACAAGTTCACCGGATCAGCGGCTTTTTTCGAATGAGTACGATGCTTTTGAATATGATCTTTGGGAGACAGTGCTTCGAACTGAGATGAAACGTCTCGTTCTGGAACCTGATATGACGACCTGGTTTGGCTTCCTGACGATCAAGGATCTGTCCAAAATCAGAACCCGGTTGAGACTCGAAGAGCTCCGAAAGCTGCAACAGGATACCGTTCGGCTTGCCGATCCCTCTGCTCATAATTTTACAGGTATCCTGGGGTTCTATGCCGATTATGTGTATGCTTTTGTGCTGCAGGGCACCGGAGAGAACCAGGTGGAGGAATGGGCAAGAAGCGTGAAGAGAAAACTGGAGGAACCCTATAAGTTCGGGGATGGGAAGCAGATAAACTTATCAGTCCAGATAGGCTATACCGTTGTTAAAAATCCTGGTCTGGAGACTGATGAGATCATAGCACAGGCAAAAGGAGCACTATCTGATGTAGTGAAATATCCGGATGCCCTTACATACGAATATGGTATTGAGTAATGAGTATTGAGTTTTAGATATGAGATATCAGAGGTTAGACAGTCATTTTGGGGTTTTTAGCACGGTAGTCAAACCACATTGAAAAAGGTTTCTTTCTCATTACTATCATTGATCATTATTAATTGTTAATTGAACTGATGGGTAATATTCATCTGATTGTTATTGACGGATTGGGAGTTGGTGCACAGGAGGATGCTGATGATTACGGAGATGAGGGCAGCAATACGCTGGGGCATATCTGTGCGGTAACCGGCTGTAAGCTTCCCAATTTCCAACGACTGGGTTTAGGAAATATCATTCCCCTGGATTCGGTCCCGCCGGTGCCGGAACCCTGGGCCGCTTTTGGAAAGATGCGCGAAGTATCGGCAGGCAAGGATTCAACAACCGGGCATTGGGAGATTTCCGGTGTCAAACTCGATCGTCCATTCCCGACTTACTCAAACGGATTTCCTGAAGATGTCATCGATGCTTTCTGTAAGGGCATTGCTGTTGATGGTGTTTTGGCCAATAGACCCTATTCGGGTACTGCCGTCATAGCGGATTATGGAGAAGAACATCTGAGAACAGGCAAACCGATTGTTTACACATCGGCCGACAGTGTTTTTCAGGTTGCCTGCCACGTGGACGTTACACCGGTGGAAAAGTTGTATGAATGGTGCCGGTTTGCCCGCGAAAATGTGATGACCGGTAAACATAGCGTTGGCAGGGTGATAGCCCGTCCATTTCAGGGTAACCCCGGCGACTTTCAGCGTATTTCCGAGCAGCGTCACGATTTTTCTCTGAATGCGCCCGTACCCAATCTCCCGCAAACTCTCCTCGATAGCGGTCTTAAAACATATTCTATCGGTAAGGTTATCGATCTTTTCGCTGAGAAAGGGTTTACACAATACCGGCGTACAAAAAGCAATGATGAAGGATTGGCACAGATTCTCAATATCATGAGTGCTTTCAGGAATCAGAGCGGCAACTTTGTCTTTACCAACCTGATCGATACGGATCAGTTATTTGGTCACCGTAATGATCCGGGAGGATATGCCAGTGCACTGCAAGTCATTGACCGGGCTGTCCCGGCCATGCTCGAACGCTTGAATGAGGGTGATGTGCTTATTTTTACAGGTGACCATGGCAATGATCCGACGACAAAGAGTACGGATCATGCGCGTGAGTTTACACCACTGCTGGTTTATCCGGCAAAAGCATGTTCGTCAACTGACCTCGGCACCAGGTCTACATTTAGGGATATTGCTGTTTCGGTAACAGATTATTTCGGAATCGGCAAGGTTTTTGAGGGTAAGTCCTTTCTAAACAGAAAATGATGCCGGTCGATAAAATCAGGGAACATTAAATCCATTCCATATTACAACATACAGAAAAGGAATACGTTAAAATGCGCGAAGAGTAATGAAAGCATCTCTAAAAAAGAGTGGAAAAAAACGTTGTTTTAAATTAAATTGTTAGGCTCATATACTCATTAAAATCTCTTCAGCTAATCAACGTTTGTTTAAAGAAACTGTCGTTCAATCATTAAAGTACAATTTACGTGGCTAAGAAGAAGAAAGAACCGAAGAATATTTCCTCCAGTGGCATCTCAATGCGTGAATCGCAGTCATTGGATCGTTATTTACAAGAGATTGGGAAAGTTAGCCTGATCACTCCAGAAGAAGAAGTAGACTTAGCTCGAAAAATACAGGCGGGGAGCCAGGATGCACTCGAAAAATTAACGAAGGCCAACCTTCGATTCGTTGTTTCGGTTGCCAAGCAGTATCAAAATCAGGGTCTTTCATTAGGCGATTTAATTAATGAAGGCAATCTTGGTTTGATCAAGGCAGCCAAGCGTTTTGACGAAACCCGGGGTTTTAAATTTATTTCTTATGCCGTTTGGTGGATCCGTCAGTCTATTTTGCAGGCTCTTGCCGAACAAAGCCGGATAGTAAGACTACCTTTGAACCGGGTCGGTGCATTGAACAAAATCGGGAAGGAACTCTCGAAGCTAGAGCAGGAATATGAACGCATGCCCTCTGCTTCCGAGCTCGCCGAAAGCCTTGATATGACGGTCTCCGAAGTGGCCGATACCCTCAAGATCTCGGGCCGGCATCTCTCCGTTGATGCTCCGTTTGCCCAGGGCGAAGACAATCGCCTGCTCGATGTCCTGGAGAATGAGGAAACACCCGATCCTGATAACGAGCTGATGGGCGATTCTCTGAAGGTGGAGATCGAGCGCGCGCTCTCAAAACTGACGAAGAGAGAGGCGGAAGTGATCCGGCTCTACTTCGGAATCGGACGTGAGCACTCACTCACCCTTGAAGAAATTGGGGAACGTTTCGACCTGACACGCGAACGTGTTCGCCAGATCAAAGAGAAAGCACTCCGCAAGCTGCGTCATCACAATCGCAGCATGGCGTTACGCGCCTATCTTGGTTAAGAATTTCGTTTTCGAAATAGGTATTACTGATTTCAGGGCTGTTCCAAAATGTTGGAACAGCCTTTTTTATTCCCAAACGTCGTTCCCGATTCTGATCGGGGGAAAAAAGATGAGGATTCCAATTCGATTTGAGATTAAAACCAAATTCTGTATTCTGCACTCAATTATGCAATAATTTCGTGTGTCGACGTGTCATAATTCAGATTTGGTGCATAATTATTCGATAGGTTTAACCTGATGAGTCACCGCCCTACATACCACAGTCTTCTTCTTTATCTGATTATATTAGCAGGTATAATTACGTGTTCCGTGAGTCCGGTAGAGGCACAGCTTTATGCCTTTCGCAACTATTCAATCAAAGACGGATTAAGCCAGTCGGTAGTCAATGCAATCATGCAGGATGACAAGGGATACCTGTGGGTTGGCAGCGGACACGGTCTTAATAAGTTTGACGGCCTCACATTTCGCAATTATTTCGTAGATCAGGGTCTCATATATGACCGTGTGAACGCACTCCTGCAGTATTCCGATGGCAGCATATGGATCGGTACGGATCGTGGTATCTCCATTCTGAAAAATGGCGTTTTTACCAACCCGGATTCATTGAACCGGTATTTGCAACACCCCGTAAATGACTTATATCTGGATCGACATGGGAATCTCTGGATTTCAACGGAAGGCGACGGATTATTTAAACGCTCACAAAATGGGGAACTGACTAACTATACGAAAGCCAACGGATTATCAAGCAACCGTGTTCGTAAAATCGTGCAGGATCCTTCAGGAGTATATTGGATTGCAACGGCTGAGGGCATAAGTATCCTGCATAATAATAAATGGCATCAGATAACAAAGAAAGACGGACTCCCGAGTAATGATGTCAATGATCTGCTCATAAACAAAAAGGGGAGTATATGGGTGGCCACCTCCGGAGGACTGTATCATATACGGGATCATCAAAACGAGGTTTTTACAACCGCTAATGGTTTGCCTTCCAACCAGATAAACTGCATCTACGAAGGGATTCGGGGAGATCTTTGGATCGGTACGGATAACGGCCTGGTGAGGTTCAGCTATGGGCATTTCAAGACGTACACTGTTGAAAATGGTCTGAGCAGCAACACGATCGAGTGCCTGATGCAGGACTCGGAAGGCAATCTCTGGATTGGTACGTATGGCGGAGGCATGTGCCGTTTCAGGGGTGAGCGCATTATTAACTACACTGATGATACCGGACTCTCTGGTGATATGATTACGGCAACGGTAGAGGATCAGAGGGGCAATATGTGGGTAGGAACTTTCGGCAACGGACTGAGTATCATTACGCACGGGAAAGCATCGGTTTTTAAAAAGAACAATCAACTGGTAGATCCCCGGATTTATAGTATTAACCCTATGCCGGATGGTCGTTTGTGGATTGCAACAGGCAACGGGATCAGTGTGGTCACACAGACTCGCCGGGTGATAAATCATCCACTTGGAAAGCTACCGTTTCACAAGATCCGGGTGATCATGAAAGATAATAAGAACAGGTACTGGATCGGCTCCGATGATAATGGAATTCTTGTAGTCGACGGCACGAAAAGACAACGATTAACGACCGTAAACGGTCTGGCAGGTGATGATATCCGGGCCATTTTTCAGGATAGCAGCGGTGTCGTATGGATTGGTACCTCGGAGGGGTTAACCCGGTATGAGGATGGAAAAATGACCAACTTTTCCACCCGGGAAGGGTTAATGCAGAACGGCATCCTGGGCATTTTTCAAGACTCGAAAGGGCTCGTTTGGTTTGCCGGATTCGGAGGGATCAATGTTTATAAAAATGGAAGGATTTATGGTTTTGCTATTAAGGATGGCATGCAAAACAATGTTTGTTACACCATAACTCAGGATAAAGATCAGAATTATTGGATCGGCACTAACAAGGGTATCGTAAAAGTTGACCAGTCTGTGGTTGCGATGATTGGGAAACAGGATGTCTCTGACCTGGATGCCCCCTACATCAAACGGATCATCACCAGTATGGGGCTCGTATCCAATGAAATGAATTGGAATGCCATCTACAGAGATCATAACGGGCATATCTGGTTTGGTTCGGTAAGTGGTCTGATTGAAGTCAACCCATCCCTGGATTTTCCGAATATCGTTGGCCCACCGGTTCATATAACTGGTGTGGATGTCATGGGGCAGCCAATGAATCCCGACACGACGATCGATCTGGACTACGATCATAATTATATCACTATTGATTATGTGGGATTATGTTATTCATCTCCTGATGCGGTGCTTTACAAATACCGGTTACGTGGAATTGACCGGGATTGGATGACTTCAGACCGCAGGTCGGTACGATATTCTGCGCTGCCAGTTGGTGATTACGTATTTGAGATAAGAGCCCGGAACAGTGACGGTATATGGAGTCTTCAGCAGGCGGTGCTGCGTTTCTCGGTTGAACCACCGTTTTGGCGAAGCTGGTGGTTTCTTTCCATTGTTATGATGATCCTGCTTGCACTGATCATTTTAGTTTACAACAATTATCGTTCTTCTAAACAGATTGAGATTGAACGGATGCGCGTACGCATAGCCAGTGATCTGCATGACGATGTGGGTGCTTCGTTGACGGAGATCGCCTTGCAGACGGATTTCCTGCAAAGTGGAAGCCTTCCGAAAGGGATAACCGAACCACTGCGGCAGATCGGCAAGCAAAGCCGTGAGATTGTGCATTCGATGGATGATATCGTCTGGTCTATTGATGCAAGGAATGATCGTCTTGGTGACCTTACCGACCGGATGCAGGATTACGCGAACCGTGTACTCGGTACCGCAAAAATCGGCGTAAAGTATAATTTTGATCATGTAAAAAATGACAAGTCGGTTCCTGTAGATGTGCGACAAAATCTATATCTTATTTACAAAGAAGCAGTAAATAATATTGCCAAACATTCCAGGGCCAACCGCGCCATTATCACATTCAGCAATGATAAGGGACGGTATCACCTGGAGATTAATGATGACGGAACGGGAATGACAGAGACCGCCCGAAAAAGCGGGCATGGCCTTCGTAATATGAAAATGCGTGCTGAACGAATAGGCGCGAGTGTTGAGTTCAAAAACAATGAGGGTTTTACTGTTGTGGTTGATGGCAGTGGGATCTGAAATCATCGTAATGAAATTTTTGTGATATGACCTCCATAGCGATTGTCGAAGACAATGATAAAATCAGAGACCTGATCCGGCAGTATCTGGATAATCAGGAAAATTATGAATGCAAGATGGCTTTTGATTCGGTCGAAGCACTTCTAAAGGAGGCAAGGGAAGGGCATTTGCCAGATGTGA
>DATFNI010000067.1:0-4950 GCA_035266485.1 Balneolales bacterium | reverse complement strand
GGTACATCTTCCGGCTCAGATGCAATCGAATCCCATAGAGCTTCTACTAAAAGCAGTTTTTCACTCTTATTTAACTTTTGGATCTGTTTGGTCAGTGTATCTTCCATAATCAAATGAAGTGACTTCATACTTTAATAAACTAATTTCATTAAAAACGAAAAAGAAAGCAATTCATTGGAGCAAGGAATAAAAAATGGAAAGGTATCCAGGTAATTAACGCTACGGTAAGTCGCGTGCAAACCGTAGGTCGTCCCGAGCTTTCAAGATCCGACAACAAGGCCCGTAACACTGTCTTTCGGCGTTTATTTACACATCTAACCCTGAATCGATGGTCCTGATCTGTTTGAAGCGGATTGCAGGGACAATAGGCGAATAACCCATCCCAACAGGTTCAGATACCCCAGCAACGCAGAATCAACGCCACGAAGCCCTGCAGGCCCTCTTCGCTAATCGGCAATCTTTCCCGTGTGCAAGGTCGGGTAATACACCGGGTACCGGAACATACGTTTGTGCCGGTCGGGCTGGCAGCACCGACCTACGAAAGCGTTTGTACAGGTAAGCACTGCCGGCGAAGAACCCATAGTTGCTATGATTAATGATGGGTTTATCCACCATTTCCACTTTGAGCTTCTGTTATTTTCTGCTGTGATTCTACTCCTATTGACATCTTTTGAAGAATAGAACACGGATGATGCGGACGACGCGGATTTTCACGGACAAAATAGAAATAGCCCCTCTCCATGCATATGGAGAGGGGTTGGGGTGAGGTACCGCGCGGGATGTCATTTGTCGCAAAGGTTAAATCATTGATTTAATTGGATGCTCCTGACGACATCTTTGGAGAAACGTGTTTCCTTGTCCCCCGAAAGCCTTCGGGGGACTTATAGGGGGTGTTCACGCGACGCCTTACAGGGAATCCGCGAATCTCATGGTGAGACGTGGGGTAACACCCACCTTAGTCCTCCCTCAAGGGAGGAAATTGGCATGTCATTCTGAGGCCCAAACCCGTCCCTTAAGAAACAGGTGGCTGTGGCCGATCCCGACGCGCCGGGACGTGGAATCAGCAAACGAACCTTAGACCTGACAGGATCGCTGCCGGCTGCGGAACGAGATCCTACTTTTTCCCCCGAGAATCGGGAGAAAAAATCAGGATGACAGAGGTAGGGTAGCGGGCTGGGAAATAAGCAACTCAAGGATGCAGTACTGCTCAGGACACTTCGCTGGGCTGTCATTTTCAGAAAGGGTTAAATCATTGATTTAATTAGTAACTCCTAATAACTTCACATGCTTATCCTCGTTCATAAACCTCAATTCCCTCTCGTCTAAGTGATTTTTTCATAGATTCCGACAGGCTGCGAAAGGGAATCACATCAATAGCTCCCACAACCTCGTCGGGGTCGATAGGAAATTCACTTTCCACTACAAAATCCAGGTCGGACCGCTCGCGTGCCGCCGATCCAATCAGCCAGATCCGTTTGGGATGATACGTCTTAACAAGCTTGTCGAGATAGATTTCAATCAGTTCCGCTTGCTCAGTATTTATCTTCTCCATGGTTTTCATGTTTATAAAATAACGTGAGTTCGAGATAAGAATCGAATGCAAAAAGAATAGAACACGGACCACACAGATGACGCGGATTCTCGCGGACAAAGAGTTAAAATAGCCCCTCTCCATGGATATGGAGATAGCTTGTCCCGACCCCGAGACATCGGGGCGGGAGGTTGAGGTGAGGTATAACGGCCAGATACCATTTTCGAATGCCTTGGAACCTTGAAATTCAACCTAACCCCGAACATTTTACTATATCGAACTGACGTTAAAATAGTAATAGATAAACGCCCAAAGACCGAATTTATTAGTCATAGTGGTTCATGCTGTAGCTCGTCCTGGGCTTTCGGGGTCCGGCCCACAACGGACGCCCCCAAAAGGGGTATCGACACTTTCAGCTTTCCTCCACAACTCACAATAATTAACAAATATTAATTCATCCCTCAGACCAACACTTTATTGAAAGCCCTTTTCTGATTTTCACGGGATATTAGAGATCGTGAACATTAAAAACTTAAAATCCATAGGCCGGCATTTATTTACTATACTATATGCAAGTCAGTGAACAAGAGCTCATTGATGGTTTCGTTGGGGTTGAAAAATAGTTCGGCAATCAGTACTAAAAAAATATAAAACCAGAGTGAGAGACGATTTCTGGGGTTATCATTTGGGGAAATAATGGCACTTTTAAATATACCAGGTAATCTACTAATAATAATCGCAGCTGTCTTTACAGCCCTTTTTATTAGTTACTCATCCATCCCGGCGATTATCCGGATAGCAGAGATGAAAAATCTGCTGGATGAACCCGATGAAAAAAGGAAACTGCACAAGACTATCATTCCTACATTGGGGGGAGTAGCAATATTCGCATCGTTTCTGATTTCCTACTCCGTATGGGGGAATGCGGTTGAAGTATATTCCTATCCGGCTTTCGTGGGCGGGGTCTTGACTCTTTTTCTCATCGGCATCAAAGATGACATTCTGATGTTGTCGCCGGCCAAAAAACTTATGGCCCAGGTTTTTGCCTCATTCGTTGTGGTAATCGGCGGCAATTTGGGTATTACCAATTTGGATGGCGTCTTCGGAATACATGCTATTCCCGGTTTCATAGGGATATTGCTGGCTGCTTTTGTTATGATAGCCACCATTAATGCCTACAATCTTGTTGATGGAATTGATGGCCTTGCAGGAGGTATTGGTATCATCTGTACAACTGTATTTGGAGTATGGTTTTGGGGAGCAGGGTTTACCTCTCTGGCAATCCTCTCATTCGTGCTTGCCGGGTCGCTTGCCGGTTTCCTGATTTATAATTTTTCACCTGCCAGAATCTTTATGGGCGATACCGGTTCCATGGTAGTTGGTTTTATACTCGGGTATCTGGCGTTGAATTTTATCCAGTTAAATCAACCATCTTCGTCAGCGCTTTGGAAGATGAGCGGTGCTCCTGCCTTTGCATTTGCCGTGCTTATTATTCCGGCCTTTGATTCTGTCAGGGTCTTTATAATCCGTTTGATTAACAAACAGTCTCCTTTTGTTCCGGATAACAATCATATCCATCATCGTTTATTGCAGATGGGTTTTAAACATAGTGGTTCTGCCGTCATGCTCTATCTGGCCAATATTACCATAGTGCTTGTGGCAGTTGGAATGAAGGATTATAATCCCAATCTGATGATAGTAACAGCGGTCTGTCTGGCTAGTATGATCATGCCAACCATCCGTGTTCTGTCCAAAGGGCTCGGCAGTTTCTATCCGCGGGGGTTGTCTGGTAAAACACAAAGGTACCAGCCTTAAGAGGAGATAAACGACTCGCGATTAAAGATCCAAAGCCATTCCGGAATGACGAATATAGGAATCGAATAGTTATTGTTATTATGGCTTCGGCATAATCTGGTGCTGAAGCCATTTTTTTACATCGTAAGGATATACTTATTCTCGGGATTCAGCCTCAACCTTTGTCATTTCATTAACCTTGGAGAAGGGAATTTCAAGCTCCATGATGGCAGAAACATAACTATTCAGGAGCTTTTCTTTATCCCTTAATTCCTGGGTGAGCATCTCGATTTTGAATAACAGGTATTCCTGCTCTTTCTTCGTTTTTTCCTGGTAATAGATAAAGGTGCTGATGATGATCCAGTTTATGACGAAAGCGGCAATGAGGACACCCCATTTGATAAAACCGGTGATATCAAATCCACTGTTGACATAGCGCCAGTAAAGAAACCCAATCATAACGGCGGCCGTTAAACAGGTGGTCAGGATATAAAGTATCCTGCGGGCATGGATGAGGTCCATTCCGTGCAATGGGAAATTGCGAACCTTTTCTCCGGTTGATTGATTCGGATCAGTCATATTTTTTTGAATCAAAAATGGGCAGTAAATAAATAATATCCTTATCTAAGTTAATCGGCCATTGTCAGATAAACTTAAGGGATAACCGGTAACAGGCAATTTTTAACCTGCTCTCAGGATTGTAGTTAATAAGTTATTGAGTTATTAGGTTATTGGGGTATTTGCAATATGCTTGTGGTGAAAGCCATTTTGGTCTGAAATTATTGAATAAGACATATATTCATCTCGTTAAATGAAATGCTATTTGAATTTTATCGTTGCGTTCTACAAAAGCTCTGTCATCCTGAGCCCTGACTGACTTTTATACACCGGCAAACAATCCCTTCGGGCGAAGGATCTCGTGACATTTGGCACCGCACGCAACACCTGAACAGCTCGCTGCTTATTGCGTACGAGATCCTTCCTCGGTCCTTTTCCGGACCTCATCAGGATGACATCCTGGTGTTTAGATCTGTTAATGGCTATTTCGGGCATATGGTGCCAGTCATCAGGTAAGTGGTGACCCTGCCGGGACTCGAACCCGGATCTAAAGCTTAGGAGGCTATCGTTCTATCCTGTTGAACTACAGGGTCAGTGAGCACCAAATTTATGTAAATTCATCGTAAAGTTGTAACCTGTCTGCTTGATGTCAGTATAAAAGGGGAAATGTGCCTTTTGATAAAATAACGTGAATTCGAGATAAGAATCGATGGCAAAAGAATAGAACACGGACAACACAGATGACGCGGATTAACGCGGACAAAAATTAAAGATAGCCCCTCTCCATGCGGCCCAATTCCTCTGTATCCGACGGGCGGATGAAGTCGTTGCTCTTTGAAGCGAAATTTTCGGACAATCCCGGGGAAACCGAACGTCTTATTTCCAGCTCAAGATCCATTGATCTAAAGATAGAGCATAGCGAGAATCTTTTAATTTGCGTATTGTAGTTCCTGAACTGGAATTGAAGGATCGGCTCCATGTGGCTTCAGGGAAAAACGATCCCGCTAATATTTCCATCGTTAAAATTACTCACTATACATACATTCCATACGTACCATTATACCATT
>DATFNI010000066.1:0-4969 GCA_035266485.1 Balneolales bacterium | reverse complement strand
GAGATTCCCGATCAGGCAGACTGTGTCATAATAACTTTTAAAGAGGATCCGGATTATTTATTTATCCGGTTTTGAATAATCCTGGAAATATTTTTTTACTCAACCACATAAAACCTATAAAAATAGCCTATCTTCCAAAAGCCAATAATCCCCCTCCTTTTTTGACTAACTTACTTGCTTAAGGGCTTTTATCATCGGTTGAACTCCACCCAGCAGGGTAAGTAAGCGTGAGATATTAAAACAACTCGCCATTAGACTTAATTCGGCATTAACCCCCTCGATCCCGCGTAGCAAGAAGGCCGATACCCCTAAATTTCTCTTGATGTGACCAAAGGGATGTTCCACCCGCATTTTCCGGCGGCGGTACACCTGCTGGGCTTCCTCGCTCTGGTAGGTGTTTTTTAATTTCTGATACGTTTCTTCGTTCACAAGACGATAGAGAGTCCGCCCCCTTTTGGCCGAGGTACATTCTCCATAATAAGGACACTTGAGACACTCTTTATAGTTCCTCATCCGATACATTCGCTTATTGGAGCCCTTCGCCTGATAGGAAAAGTATAATTCCTTTCCCTCCGGACAGGTGTAGGTATCGGTTTCGACATGGTAGGTAAAGTGGGTTTTATCAAAACGAGAAAGCGGTTTTGGATGCTTTTGCGCCTGCCGCTCATTGGGAACAATCACCTTGCGATCCCCTTGATCGACTAACGGCTTTAAGTCATCGACACTGGAGTAACCGGCATCGGCACAGGCTACCTGGCTGGCGTGCCCCATTGCTTCCTCGGCATTGGCAATCTGTGGGGCCAACTGATGGTGATCGGTCCCCTCACTAATCGCCTGGGTGGATACAATAAGCCCCCGGGCGTCATCTACGACAAGTTGACTGTTATAGCAGGCGTGAGTGCCCTGACGAGTTTTCATGATCCTACAGTCCGGGTCGGTCACATTGACCTGTTCTTCCTCTTTCAGCTCTTGGGCCAAGGATATAATTTTCTGTTTGAGTTTGCTCTTATTGATCAGCTCCCGTTTCATTTTAACCAGACTCCCCGATTCCTGCTCGTCTACTTGCTCGCACCGGTTCAAAAGTTCCTGGATCCGTTCCTCGATCCGGCTCACCTGGTTTTGTAAGCCGGCTTTGCCCTTGCTCTGTCTCTTGCCGGCATTGGCCCGTATTTTAGTGCCATCCACAAACAAGACATTGCCGGCGATTAAATCCAGGCTCATGCACATCCGAACACACCCTTTGAGTACTTTTGACAACACCCCTTTATGGTCTTTGCGAAAATTAGCTATCGTCTTATGATCCGGTTTTAATCCACCGGCTAACCAGATAAAGGATAAATTATGGTAGAGCGCCCGTTCCAGCTTCCGTGAACTCCGCCATCCGTAGGAATAGCCATAGGCCAATATTTTGAGCATCGTAACCGGTTCGTAACGGGAATTGCCCACTTGAGCATCATCCAGAACTAAACCCAATTCTTCCATATCCAAGGCATCTATAAAGGCATCATAGGCCCGTACAGGATCTTCCTGGGTAACATACTGATCGATGCAATCGGGTAAAAAAGTAATTTGCTCTCGATTCCCATATTTATAAGCCATAACTGGTATTTGTGATTTCTAGTGACTTTCCAAACATAAAGTTCTTTTCCGAATTATGACACAGTCTGCAGGGTCGGGAATGACGTATGGTGGTGCGGGTTAGGATGCAATTGACAACAAATACCGGTAATATGACATCACATGATGATTTCCATTTCTGGATCACACAGGAGAGCACAAAGTTCACAAAGAATCTTTAAATCGATATGTTTTTCGTATTCAAGGAGTTTTGTGTCCGGTTGAGCTTCCCGTTTAATCCTTCACCGACTTATGGTTAACATGTTGTTGAAGTACTATTTTATTCCATCTTTCAAGTAAAAAACCATGAGCAATTTATTCAAAGATAACGAGGAATTTCAGGGTAAAGACTTTTCAATCGATTTTCTTGAAAAGGGCGATTATGAGGGGTGCTCATTTTCTAACTGCCGGTTTGCGAAATCAGATTTATCGGGGTTACAGTTTACGGAATGCGACTTTGTGGATTGTGATCTAAGCATGAGCAACCTTACAGGCACCGGATTCAGGGACACTCGTTTTAAAGGATGCAAGCTTTTGGGTTTACAGTTTGACAGTTGTAACGATCTTCTTTTCTCCGTGAATTTCGTCGGTTGCCAGTTGAATCTCTCCTCCTTCTTTAAAATGTCGCTCAGAAAGGTACATTTCAAAGACTGCAGCCTGCAGGAGGTCGATTTTACTCAATCAGATCTCGCAAAAGTTGTCTTTGACAACTGTGATCTGATCAGGGCTGTTTTTTCTCACACAATCCTGGAAAAAGCCGATTTCCGGACATCCTGCAACTACTCTATAGATCCCGAAATGAACCGGATCCGCAAAGCGAAGTTTTCCCTGACTGGCATAGCGGGCCTTCTTGATAAGTACGATATAGATATCGATTGATAGCCGGACGATGAGCAGGTTATTTATATTCAGGTATCAATTGCTAAATCAAGATAAAAACAGTAAATAACCTCAGGTTTGGTTGACCACCATCTATGCCAGCTAGCGGGGTTGGTATCTTGCATGTACTGTTACAAATTGTACGGGATGTGTGGTATACCCTTTTTGAAATCAAATGACCAGGAGCATCGCTATGAGTTTGAAAATTATCGGAGCCGGGTTTGGAAGAACAGGTACATTATCCACGTATACTGCCCTGAACCACTTGGGGTATCCCTGCTATCATATGTTTGAGGTTATCCAGAACAAAGAGAATAAAACTCATTTGGATTTTTGGAATGACGTCGCCAATTCGCCCACGGGAGGACAAAAAGATTGGGACAGGGTATTCCATAACTATGCAGCTACTCTCGACAATCCAGCCTGCTGCGTCTGGGAAGAATTATTCCAAACGTATCCCGATGCCAAGGTGTTACTGACACTTCATCCCAAGGGGCCGGAAGCATGGTATGAAAGCACCATAAACACCATATATTTCACGGAGAAAATGTGGCAGTTCAAGGTTCTGAAACTCTCCACTCCTTTTGGCCGGAAATTTGGGAATATGTCTTCCCGATTGATCTGGGGCCGGTCGCATAAAGGAACAATGGTGAACAAAGAGGAAGCGGTAGCTTATTATAAAAAACATATTGAGGAAGTAAAGGCCAAGGTTCCGCCGGATAAGCTGCTTATATTTTCTGCTGACCAGGGATGGGAACCATTATGCAAGTTTCTGGGTGAAGACATACCGGACATGGATTTTCCCAATGTTAATAATCGTGAAGAGATAAAAAAGACCATATCGGATATTGTTAAAGGAGCCTATATAATCCTGACGGGGGGAATTATTGCACTGATTGGATTGGTGTATGGACTCATTCATATCCTGGGTTGATTTCGTTTACTTTAGAAAGATTTTTCAGGATTAAAGGATTTGTGTGTATCAGAAAAAAGAATGAATTTGGCTGAGATGCTTTTCGAGAAAATGTGTTAACCAATCATCGAAACCATGAAAGTATTTTTGAGCTTTATCCTGGCTTTTGGTCTGTTTATGTTCCTGATAACAGGTTGTGCTTCATCAGGTAAGACCACGAATAATTTCACTATAAATAAAGACACTGCAACGTTTACGGGAGATTATAATCAGATAGTCCAATTGGCTGCAGACGCCCTGCAGGACCAGGGTTTGCACATTGACAGGGCTCATGCTGTCAACATGAGTAAATACGTTATATTCGCTCATCTCACTAATACGTATATGACCAATTCGCCCTATTCGGGTGACTCTGATCTTCCACAGGAGTCGGAAGCACAGGTCACCATTACATACGTAACCGATATGGAAACCAAGGTGTATGTGAAGGAACCAAAAGTAATTGCTTCAGGATTGCGGGCTAATTATAGTAAAGATGTTAAAAATCATGTCTTTCATTATATAGCTGACCACCTGAAACAAGAGTAAATAATGATATGATCTGTTGGAAGAGAATATCAGTCATTCCATTGTCTGAGTAATCTAAAATCCAACTCTGTAAATCCGAAAAAAATTAAACTGAACGTTGATAACTGCGAAATGCACGCGTTGCCAGCCAGCCGCAGATAATAACGAAGAGCACCAACAGCAAACCATGCAGGGAAACATAAGCGGGATTGACTGAGGCCGTAATCGCCTGTCTTCCCGTGTTTACGGCCCAATCCACCGGATTGAAACCGGCTGCAATACGAATCCAGTGCGGAATCAGATTTTCCTGCATGAAGGCGGATGAGAGAAAGGTCAAGGGCAGCAGAATTAGGTTGGAAGCCGCAATAACCGATTCCTCTTTACGAAGCAGCAGCGCCAGTGCTATGGATAAGGAGCTTATGGATCCACCCAGAATCATGGCGCTTAAGATCAGTACCAGTACGCCAATGATACCCCCGGGAAAATGAGCACCCACGAGCCATGCCAGGAAAATGATAATGACCGACTGAACAATCGTAACGACGCCCTGCTGGGCCAGGCGTCCGGTGATGATCGCTCCCCTGCTGACCGGCGTAACAAGGAACCGGTCCATGACTCCACGGTCCATGTCGTCAATCACGCCCATTCCGCTCCAACCGTTAGAGAAGAGTGCGCTCATAATCACGATACCGGGAGTCAGGAAATCGATATACGATTTGGCATGAAAACCCGGGACGCTAGCAATGCTTTTAAACAGACCTCCAAATAGGAGCAGCCAGATGATCGGCTGGACAAGGGTAATGACTACATACCAGGGCTGGCGCATCAGGTTGCGCATCTGGCGAATGGTGATATGCCAGGAATGAATGATTGTCTCTCTCATTTCAGTACCTCATTCTTTTCTTCATGATGATAGGCATGGCCGGTGTAACGCAGATAGACATCATCAAGAGATGGCCGGGCCACGGTCACCGATGCCACCTTGATCCCTTC
>DATFNI010000065.1:0-23128 GCA_035266485.1 Balneolales bacterium | reverse complement strand
CACATTTGCATAGGCAGTGCTTTAATTCTTAGGAATTCCTCGCTATACTTTGCCTCATGAGTGTCACACCAGCATCGCGGAGGCAGATTTCTGTTTTGCGCAACATGAGGCGCAAAAAATACCGGCAGGAACAGTTATTGTTTCTGGCGGAAGGGGAGCGTACGGTCATTCAGATACTGGAAAACGGTATCGTTGATGTTGTGACCATTTTTCTGGATGAAACGAATGCCGGCACGATGCTTCCTCTGATTGAACATGCCGGCGAGGAACGGAGCATCTATTCTCTTCCTCGTGATATTTTCACCGAAGTTTCCGATACGGAGCATCCACAGGGAATACTGGCATTATGCCGAGTCCCCGAAATGAGTGATCTGGAAGTATGGCAGAATCCTCATGGTTGCCTGGTGGCCCTGGATGGCCTGCGCGACCCGGGTAATATGGGCACCATAATCCGCACTGCGTCGTGGTTTGGTGCATCCGGACTGATTCTGAGTCGTGATACGGTTGATCCGTTTCATCCTAAAGTTGTCAGGAGTACTGCAGGCGCTACCGGAACATTACCGTATTCCATTGGAGAATTAAATGATTTGCTCAGGGAACTGCAGGAAATGGGATGGAAGATTTTTTTCCTGGAGGACAGGCAGGGAGCCGAACCCATTGGTTCCGGATTAGTTGTGGATGGCGCTGTACTTGTGATTGGCAACGAGGCCCGTGGTATAAGTGTGGATCAAACAAAAGTTAGTGGCCGGTCGATACGTATTCCGATGGGAGCGAATCGTGTCAATGTTGAGAGTTTAAATGCAGCAGTCGCAGCATCTATTGCACTATATGAGTTCATGAAGAAATGACATCTCATTACTCATTACTAACGATTCAATACTGTTAAAAACTGTTTACTGATTACTGATAATTGCTTATTGTTCACTGTTAACTGATAATTGATTTACTGTTTTATGCCCCGAACCAAGAAGAAGACGTTTGTCCTGGACACCTCGGTTATCCTTTATGATCATGATGCGTTGTATAGTTTCCAGGAACATGATGTGGCCATCCCAATTACCGTGTTGGAAGAGGTTGACCAGTTTAAAAAAGGAAATGATATCATCAACATGCATGCGCGAGAATTTAGTCGCATTCTCGATCGTCTGTCAGGACACAACATGCTGCAAAACTGGATATCGCTAAATGGTTCGTCCCGGGGCAAATTCCGAGTGATCATGGATACCGAGTCGGAACTCGATGCAAATAAAGTATTCGGCTCGCGGAAGAATGATCATGATATCCTGAATACGGCACTGGTGCTGGCTAAAAAAGAGCCATCCCGAAATGTGGTGCTGGTGACAAAGGATATCAACCTGCGTGTTAAAGCCAGGGCCCTAAATCTGCAGGCTGAGGATTATGAGACGGGCAAGATCAAGAATGTTGAAAGTCTGAGCAAGGGGAAAACGGAACTCATCATAAATGATAATTCGATTATCGATCGCCTCTACAGCGAGACAGGCATTCCGTACCGGGAGATACTGGATGAGCGCCCGGCCTGCAATCATTATTATATCCTGAAGAATGATTCCAACTCGGCTCTTGCCTTCTTCAATCCGCAGACGGAGCAGATCGAACGGGTGATGAAGTCAGGGGCCTACGGAATCAAACCACGCAATGCCGAGCAGACATTCGCCCTGCATGCCCTGATGAATAACGATGTAAAGCTGTTGACGATAAGCGGTGTGGCCGGAACGGGTAAGACTTTGCTGGCACTGGCAGGCGCCCTGGAGAGCCGGCGGTTTTATCACCAGATCTACATGGCCCGGCCGATCGTGCCGCTCAGCAACCGGGACATCGGGTACCTCCCGGGCGATATAAAATCCAAGATCAATCCCTATATGCAGCCGTTGTGGGATAACCTGGATTTCATCAAGAGCCAGTTCACTGCCAAGTCGAAGGATTACCTGAAGATCGAGGAGATGATCGAAAATGAGAAGCTCTTCGTTACCCCTCTTGCCTACATACGCGGACGCAGCCTTTCGAACATCTTTTTCATTGTGGATGAGGCGCAAAACCTGACTCCACACGAAGTTAAGACGATTATTACGCGTGCCGGGGAATCGACTAAGATCGTATTTACCGGCGACATCTATCAGATCGATACACCCTATCTCGATGCTCAAAGTAACGGGCTATCCTACCTGATCGACCGGATCAGCAACCATCCGCTTTACGCACACATCCACCTCGAGAGAGGGGAGCGGTCCGAACTGGCAAATCTGGCCAGCGATATGTTATAGGAAGTAATGAGTACAGGGTAGTGAGTATTGAGGCTGGTCTGGCATTGATCCTTAAAGAAGGATCAATACATCGTCATTCCCATGGAAATGGCCAAATGGTGATCCCTTAGGGAGAATCTCAGAACGTAATCATTTGGCATTATTGTTCGTATGTTCGCGCAAATCCGCCTCATCCGTGTCGTCCGTGTTCTATTCTTTATAATGTCGATACATTATCTCGAATTCACGTTAATTCAGATATCTTGTCTAAAACAAAACCATTTCAAATTATTTAGTTGTAAATGTGAACTGCTTTTAACAGATTTACGGTTGAACTGTGTTCATGGTTTAAAAATAAGCCGTTTAGCGCGAAGTTGTGTATTTAAACTATCAATCTTAATATTCGTTCCGGCCATGACTGAATATCCTTTAGCTCATCAATCTGTAAAACTGGATCTTAAACCCACCGTCTTCCAGCCAACCACAACGACTCGCTTACTGGCGCAGAAGATGGGAGATGTACGCGGAAAAACAGTGCTTGATCTGGGTTGCGGATCCGGACCCATTGCCATCGCTGCAGCCCTTGAAGGAGCCCGGCATGTTGTGGCAGCCGATGTGATGGATGAAGCATGCATGCTGGCAAAAAATAATGCGTACAAAAACGGAGTATCTGAAAGAGTAGAGGTCGTTCAATCCAATCTGTTTGACGGACTAAAAGGCCGTAAGTTTGACGTGATTGTTGACGATGTATCGGGAATGGGCGATGAAGTGTCGCGTCTTTCCGAATGGTATCCCGACCCTATCCCAACGGGTGGAATTGATGGAACGATGCCCACAATAAAAATGCTTCGTGAAGCGCCTGAACACCTGAATCCGGGTGGCATTTTGTTGTTCCCGGTCATTACGCTTTCTGCCCATGAGCGCATCCTGGAGGTGGCGGCGGAAGTCTTTGGAGATAAACTTGAAAAACTGGCAACGAAGCGGATTCCATTCAGTCCTGAATTGATGAAACACCTCGACAGGGTGCAGGATCTGAAAGATCAGGGACTGCTCTCCTTCACCCAAATGCGTTCCCGCTATTTGTGGGATCTGATGGTGTACAGGGCAGAGTTGTGACGGGTTAAAATAGCTGCCTATTATTCCCGGAAATCTAGCCGGGAGGATTTTGTGATTTGTTTTATAGTGTACAATTTCATAAAATCATATTTAGATATTTATCTAAATATATAAATGAATACCATATTTAAAGCACTAAACGATTCAACGCGGAGAAAGATCCTTCGCATGCTGCGTGAAAAGGAGATGACGGCAGGAGATATTGCCGATGCTTTTCAAATCAGCAAGCCAAGCATTTCCCATCACCTGGATCTTCTGAAACGTGCGGATTTAGTGATGTGCGAACGCAAAGGCCAGTTTCTGATCTACTCTTTGAACACTACTGTCCTGGAAGAAACGGCAAACTGGCTGCTCGATCTGATGTCCAAAACTGATAAGGAATCCTGAGATGAAAAATTTTTTAAAAAGAGACTGGCTATTGCTGATCCTGTTGGCGGCCCCATTTTTGGTTGTCCCATTTGTCTGGAATCATGTTCCTTCACAGATGGCGGTTCATTTCGGTCTGAGAGGGAATGTCAATCGTTATGGCTCGCGGTTCGAGGGGTTACTGCTTATCCCGTTGCTCAATGTCGGCATATACGCATTACTTACCTGGCTGCCGGGTATTGATCCGAAAAAGAAGATATCAGCCGGTCAGAAACCGGTATTGGGCATTCGATTTTTTATTGTCGTTTTCATGTTGTTTATCTACACCCTGATGCTCCTGTTTAATATGGGCATCAAGGTTGAAATGTCGAGAATCGTTACTCTTGGTGTTATTTCTCTTTTCATTGTGCTCGGGAATTATATGAATTCACTTAAGGCAAACTATTTCATAGGGATAAGGACGCCATGGACTTTGGAAGATCCCGACGTCTGGCGAAAGACACATCGTATGGCCGGTAAGCTATGGGTTAGCCTGCCAATCATACTGATACCCATCCTGTTTATCTCGTCAGTCACTGTTTTTAACTATTTCTTCTATTCCGTGATTGCATTGTTAGTATTCATTCCGGTGGTATATTCTTATGTTGCTTTTCAAAAGAAAAATGGATGAGGCAATGCTAATCAGTTCTCTAACCGGATGCTCTCATATCGAAAAAAGATAATCCTTTGGTTTGCAGCCACTTTCCTTATAACATCAGTATGGTTCCTGGTTCTTGTGATCGATCCGGAGTTGATCATTCATTTTGTCGACAGGTATCAGATTCTGCAGGATCGCTTAATATCTCCACTGTGGTGCATGATTTTCTATATGTTGAGCCAGGCAGGACTCCTGGGCCTTTTTTTCATCACTCTGAAAGTATCAAACGGAAATATACAACACTGGCTGCACGGGGTAAAAGATGACAGGGTCGATGACTTTATGTTCGAATATCTCCTGAGACGGAACCGCGTTTTTGGTTTCAATTTCTTCTTCTACTTCGGACTCATCTTCCTGATTTGGAATTACCTTTTTACGTATACAAAGATTCAGTGGCTGATTCCCGGTAATCTCTTTCTTCAGTATCTCATTCTGATCATCTCGGCGAATGTCATTTTGTCGTCTCGTGTGATGAGTTATGCCCAGAGCAAGTGGCTGCTGGAACGGTTTGAATCTTTTTTTGACCGTCATCCGGATATGGACGACCAACACTGGAAGTGGCGCTACTTCTACTACAACCCGGCGGATGTCCGGTTAGTGGTGCCGAAACGGGGCGGAGTTGGGATCACGTTTAATCATGCTCATATGGGTTTCGCACTTCTCTGCTACGGCGTTGTGGGAACGATCGTCGTTTTGGGGATCAGCTACATCTGGTAGATGAACTGGTCAGTACTCGTAGATCATTTTTCGGGTCATCCCCCCATCGACGATGAAATTCTGTCCCGTAATAAACCCGGCTTCCTCTGAGCACAGATACCATGCCAGGGATGCAATATCATTCGGACGGCCAACCCTGCCCGCAGGATGCTGGGTGTGGTCGATGTCACGTGGCTTCGGTTCTTCATAGTTCGCTTTTTTTTGATAATTGCGTACCTCGATCCATCCCGGACTTATTGCGTTTACACGAATGGCTGGTCCCAGGCTGATAGCCAGTGCATGAGTCAGGGCGTAAATTCCTCCCTTGGTAGCAGCATATGGCTCCGTGTCCGGCTCGGACATGAATGCCCGGGTAGAACACAGGTTGACAATAGCACCATTACCCGAGCTTCTCAGATACGGTATGGCATGTTTAGAACAGAGAAACGTGCCGGTCAGGTTGGTCCGTAGGGCGTTTTCCCACTCCCCGAGATCCAGATTTTCAACAGTACCATAGTCCGGGTCGGCGATGCCGGCATTATTAATCAGGGCATCGATTCCGTTGAAACGGGCAATGGTCTTTTCAATCATCTGCCGAACGGATGATTCATCACCCACATCTGTTGGCAGGTAAAGAAACGAATTGCTTTGATTCTCGGATACAAGGTTTTCGAGCTCTGTTCCGGCTTCTTTATCAATATCAGCAGCTACGACATTTGCCCCTTTATCAAGAAAATACAGGACCATGCCGCGTCCGATTCCTTGTGCTCCGCCCGTGACAACAACTGTTTTTGATGTGCTTACGTCCGTCATTTTTCTAAAAGCTATAAATTTTCAGAAACCAGTTTTCTATGCGAAATTTGTGTCAGTACAAAGAATAACAGAAGACCGAAAAGAAAAACTCCGACTGAGAACAGCAGTAACATTCCGCCGGGCCGAATGATGAGAATCGCACCGATAAACTGCGTAAGAAGGATTAGGTATAGCATCACAGCAATGGACAACCGTGTTAATTTGCTGATAACATAAGCACCCAAAGGTGCACCAAGCGCACAAACCGGTATGCATACCATCCAGTAATTGAAAGCTTCTCCCTGGAAATCGTGAATAAAGAATGCATGCAGGAAGAGTCCGAGAATGGCATTTGAGGCCATTAAGACAACCGAGGTCGGAGTTGCAACTTTCTCAGACAGATGATATTTCATCGTAACAAATGAGAACGTACAGATATCTATTCCGCTTCCTAAAATAGCGCTGAGAATCCCTCCAATGATTCCAAGTACGATAATTTCAGACTTTTGATAGTTACTTAAATCGGGCAGGGTGTTTCTGGTGTCCCTTTTTTTAATGTGATTAATGGCGTACAGCGCAATGCCAAAGCTCAGCCAGAATGAAACAAACAGCATTTTTGCGTAGGCAGGCGGCACTATGGGGGCAATGAAGTAGGTGCCGACGACCATTCCGCCTACCCCACCAACAGCCGCCAGCCAGAGATAGGTGGTTTCAATGGGAATACGGCGGACATAAATCCAGAGCGCTGCTGCGGTCATCCCAATGCTCTGGATTGCAAGGCTAAAAGTTCTTGCCACAGAAGGGCTTATATGGAAGATCAGTGTCATGGCGGGAAAAGCCACGGCGCCTCCGCCCTCCGAACTGGCTCCGGCTATAAAAGATCCAAAGACCATCGTAACGGACATGAACCAGTTACGATGGAACAGGTGCCAGCTGTTCGTCAACTGCATATAGATTGTCCAGACCACGTACGTAATTATGATCGGTATAATGAATAACCATATGCGTGGCCATTGCCTGGCTGCCACTTCTTTAGCATACAGATCAGCCAAAGCATTCTTTTCATGCTCCTGCAACTTCAAAGCCATAATTTCTGGATGATTTTCAGATTGGAAGTGCAAACCCTGATGCCAAAGAAAAGATAGAAAATTAATGGGATATCTCACTCATTTTCTTTGTTAAATATCAGCTTACGCAAATAATATTGCGGAAGATCAGGTTTTATTCCTTTAGCTTCAAAATCTTACAGAGGAGAAAAAAATGACTCTTTGCTGCATAATAGTCTGACTCTGATCCATGACCAATAGAACAGGAAGACGCGACACATGGAACAGCGTGACCACCATTTCAATGGTCAAGCACAATTCCTGACTCCTGACTCCTGAATTCTGACTCCTGAATTCTAATTTATTCCGGCTTCCAGTTCTTTGCCTTATCCCGAATGGCCTGATCGATTTTATCAATCGATACCCGTATTTGCTCCATGCTGTCGCGATCACGCAGGGTCACGGTCTGGTCAGCAAGACCTTCAAAATCAACGGTGATGCAGAACGGCGTGCCGGCTTCATCCATGCGGCGATAACGTTTCCCGATCGATCCCTTCTCGTCGTACTGTACTTTGTAGTCATCGTTGAGTTGGTGAACCAGTTTGTTTGCAAGGTCCTGGAGCTCCGGTTTTTTGACCAATGGGAAGATGCCGGCCGTAATTGGAGCCAGTTTGGGATGTAGTTTTAAAACGGTGCGCGTTTCTGATGAACCTTCTTTGTCACCTGCGACCTCTTCCTCCCGATACGAATCGCAAAGCACCATCAGTGTGCACCGATCCAGTCCAATGGATGTCTCGATAACAAACGGGACATAACGCTGCTGGGTCTTCGGATCAAAATATTCGAGCTTTTTCCCGGAATATTCCTGGTGGCGTGACAAGTCGAAGTTGGTCCGGTCGTGGATGCCTTCCACTTCCTGCCAGCCAATAGGGAAATGATACTGAACATCGACGGCCATCTTTGCATAGTGGGCGAGCTTATCCTTCGGGTGATCAGCCATGCGCAGGTTTTCTTCGCGAACACCCAGTGAGAGGTGCCAGTTGAGCCGTTCTTCTCTCCAGCGATGGTAATTCTCGACATCCGATTCCGGATTCACGAAATATTGCATTTCCATCTGTTCGAACTCACGCATGCGAAACACAAACTGGCGGGCGACGATCTCGTTGCGAAAGGCCTTGCCAATCTGGGCGATTCCGAATGGAACAGCCTGCCGTGAGGTATTCAGCACGTTCAGGAAGTTGACAAAGATACCCTGGGCCGTTTCCGGTCGCAGATAGACGACATCATTATTGTCTCCCGTAGATGTAGAACCAAACTGGGTCTTGAACATCAGGTTGAACTGACGGACTTCGGTCCAGTCGAAAGCTCCGGAATCCGGGGAATGTATCTCTTCGCCGATAATGATATCGTAGAGATCCTCGGTGAGCGATTTGCGGGTCCCCGAGGTGTCAAGCAGTTCCTGCACACGTTTGGCATCATCCGTTTTGCCTTTGGATTGCAGTCTGCGAATGTGATCCTCGATCAGCATATCGGCCCGATAACGCATCTTCGACTGTTTGTCGTCGATCATCGGATCGTTGAAACTGCTGACGTGTCCGCTGGCTTCCCACACGCGTGGATGCATAAGAATAGCTGCATCGATACCTTCGATATTGTCATGCTTGCGGGTCATGGCATTCCACCATTCCCGGCGGATATTCTGTTTCAGCTCAACGCCGAGCGGTCCGTAATCGTAGACGGCACCGAGACCGCCATATATTTCAGACGACTGAAAAATGAAACCTCTTTTTTTTGCAAGAGAGACAATGGTATCAAGCGATTGTAAATCGGCCATGTGGTTTTCGTATTTTAAAGGTAAATTTTCCGCTCCGCCACTTCAGGTGGAAATGAAGATCGAAATAGCAACACACAAGCAGCATATAATACCAAATAATCGAATTTCGATTCTTTCGAAATAGAATCAATCCCTGGAACGTTTCGAGTCGGTAAATTGAAAATCGGAAATTCTTTGCAATTTGTTATTTGATACTTGCGTTTTTTTCCCGAAAAGATCGGGACTTCGATAAACGCGACAAAATATCTATTTTTAGCTCCCATTATCAAACCAAACTCAAATAAAACCTCCCGGGACATCGGGAGCAAGGCAAAAAAACGAAATGAGCAACGAAAAAACCTATAATGTCGGCGTACTGGGTGCAACCGGTGCCGTTGGGCAGAAATTTATACGTCTTTTGGAAGGCCATCCATGGTTCACAGTAAAAGCGGTGGGTGCCTCCGACCGGTCAGCCGGTAAAGCATATAAAGATGCGGTCAATTGGCTCGAACCGACGACCATTCCTGATAATGTGAAATCCCTGGTCGTTGTGGAGTGTAAACCGGACCAGATGAAAAATGTTGATTTCGTGTTTTCAGGACTTGATTCATCCGTTGCCGGAGAGATCGAAGGGGATTTTGCCAAAGCCGGTATCCCGGTGATATCAAACGCCAAAAATTTTCGCACGCACAAGCAGGTCCCTTTGCTCATTCCGGAGGTCAATCCGGACCACGCCGGCATGGCACAGGGACAGCCGTTCGATCCGAATGGAAAAGGTTTCATCGTTACCAACCCAAACTGCGTGGTTGTTCCCCTGGCGATGTCGCTGCGACCGTTGTACGATCAGTTTGGCATTGAATCGGTCGTTGTTGTCTCGCAGCAGGCGATCTCAGGGGCCGGCTATCCGGGGGTTCCCAGCCTGGACATCACCTCTAATGTGATCCCTTATATTGGCGGCGAAGAATCCAAGATTGAAAGCGAGCCATTGAAGCTGCTTGGCGCTCTCAATAATAATGCGGTCAATGATGCGAATTTCATTATCCATGCCACGGCGACGCGTGTTCCGGTTATCGAGGGTCATACTCTGGCTATTCATGTTACACTGAAGAAGGAAGCCGGCAGTGCCGATGAAGTTGTAAAGGCATTCAACGGCTGGATGAATCCGATTAGCGGGCTCAATTTGCCAAGCGCACCGCACCGGGCCATCAAGGTGTATGATGATCCGCGATTCCCGCAGCCACGGCTTCAGGCGTATGCTGAAAAGGGAATGCAGGCTGCCATTGGCCGGGTTCAGCTTCGCACGCCGAAGGTACTGACTTATGTCGCTATGGCTCACAATACCATACGCGGTGCTGCCGGCGGAGCCATCTTAAACGCAGAGCTTTTGGTCAGCAAGAACGTATTATAATCATCAGACGGCTCATTTCCTCCTCACTCGGTCTGGCAAAAGCCGGATTGAGTGAGGGGAAATGGTTATTTGTAAGATGTTGCCGGAACTCCGTTTTATCGGGGTTAATTTGAGGCATTATGGTAAGCAAATTGGTCGGATGCACGTCGCAAATCGGTCCATCGATCTATCGCATATTAATAGTTGTGGGATAAGCACTTAAACTACAAATGGAATAATCCGCTTGGTATCCCTCATGTACTGAGTGTATTCGGGATATTTTTCCCTGAGAAATTCTTCTTCCAGTATCATGCGGACCAAAAGAGCGACAGTTGCGATTATAGCCAGGCCCAGCGATAAAAAAGTCGGCGACTGAATCTGACCTGCCCATGTGAAATAGATGATAGATGCATAAATCGGATGGCGCAGATAGTGATAAGGACCTTTCGTGACTAGTTTCCCTTCCGATGTACTGGCTGACGCGTGGAAGCTTCGTAATCCGAATGTCAATCGTGACCAAATCATGAGTAAAACGGCTGCAATTTGGATGCCGATGAATAGTGGACTAGTCGCAACAAGGTGATGCCTGTAGACCAGTAGAACTAATGAAAATGCAGCTATCAGAAAAGCGATTAGTGAAAGGAAGTTCTTGCTCATCAGCCCCTTGTTTTAATATTGATCCGTATAATTCAGATTTCAGGTAATCTTTCCTGATCATCTGCAGACATAATATAGAATCCTTATGAGATCACATAGTCATGCCGTGATTCTGTTGAATTGTTACCATTCACAGACTTGTGGCGGATGGCTATTCCCGGCAAAAATTAACAATCAGGTTATCCACTTTTTCGGGCTGCTCAGCGCTCATCAGGTGACCGGCATCAATCGTTCTTACCTGGACGTCAGGAATATCATGTACCAGCATCTGGGCTTTTCCCGGGTTACCAACAAGATTGTCGTTTTGGCCAAAGACAAACAACGCCGGTACCGATAAGTTTTCCCTTTCTTCCGCTGAAAATGGCAAGGGTGCTACTTTGACCGGATTATAGCCCGACATTAGCAGATGGAACCAGTCATAGAAATCATCTTCCAATTTAGAATCATCGCCGAATGACCATCGGAAAGTGCTCTTCTGGATAGGTTTTAAAGGGAAGAATTGCGCCAACATGATTCTCAAAACAGACCGGGATGCCCCGCTGTATCCCATGGGACCGAGCAGGACCAGCTTCTTAACACGTTCAGGAGCATAGAGGGCATAATTGGTGGCAATGTAACCGCCTTCCGAGGCACCAACAACATAGCCACTTGACACCCCGAGTTTTTCCGTGATTTCGGTATATAGTTCGGCTTGATCACGACCATCTTTCATGACGTGTTTTAGACTCGTGTACTCACTCTTCCCGGCATCTCCGATCTGGTCGATGGCATACGTTTTGTAATATTTGCTCAGGCCTTCAATATTATACTTCCATGACCAGCTGGAAACAGCGGAAGCGTGGAGCAACAACATCGGCGGTGCGTCATCGGGTCCGCTCACAATTACATGAACTCTGCCATAACGCGTATCCACAAAAACATCCTTATAAGGTACCGGCCAGTCGGCCATCTTTTCATTGTAAATTTCCTCAAATCGCGCTTTCACTTCAGGTGATTTATAGACTGATGCGGGTTGGTCGAGGTACCCCAAAAGGATGAAACACGTTAGTAAAACGATGACGGAAATGGTCCAGCCCCACCAGGGAATGGACCTGCCCATAGAACGCTCTATTAATGTTCTGAAATATGGCAAGAGGATTAAAGCTACGATAAATAACAAAACAGCCTGTTGCCAAAACCCCATCAGGAAAAGAGCTATCGTTCCTAAGCTAATAAGAGTAGCCAGAGAAAAACTTAGTAATAATAACAAGTATTTGATACCCAAACCGATAAGAAGAGCGGAAAACCAACTGACGGTTAAAACCATGTATCTCATTTTATCCCCCCAAAAAAGTTACCCCAAAAGGGTAGTATTGCTAATATATTCGATCCTCAATCAAGTGTTAATTTACACATTCATTAAATATTATTATGGCTTTTTAAACGAATGTCCTGCATGGGTCGCGCTAACCCATAGGTTAGTGGCTGAAATCACGAAACAAATGACCACAAAGCAACCCGTTGTGCAGGTGATGAGGGGGGAACTCAAATTTCCGAGATACAACAAAACGGTAATAGGAAATTTCCAGAGTGCTAACCCAATGACAATAATGATCAAAATCCTCATGACTCCCTGTTATCCTGGTTGTATCTTGTATCCATCGTACATAATACAAACAAGAGATATATGAGAAGGCTTTGCAAAACCGTTCCTTTGCCCAATATCTGCATTTTCGCACTTTGATCTTGAACAGAATCCCGGGTTTTGCAAAGCCTTCTATGATACATAGCGGATTATCAGAAACGGGTATTACATCCGCAGGATGTCCGTTAAACTTGAAAATATGAGTTGTTTTCCATGAATTCCATCATTAACAAGCCGAAAGCCGTATTGAATTGGAGTGGAGGGAAGGATTGTTCCTTTACACTGTATAAAGTATTGCAATCCAATGAATTTGAAGTTTCAACTCTGCTGACAACGGTAAGCGGTAAATACCATCGTATTTCTATGCACGGAGTGCGGGAGGAACTTCTGAACAGGCAGGCAATGAGTCTTGAGATTTCGCTGCACAAAGTGATCATGCCGGAAGAGCCGTCTATGGAAGAGTATAATAATCTCATGCAGGAAACGATGACCGAACTGGCGGAACAGGATATCAGTACTTCGATCTTCGGTGATATCTTTCTGGAAGATTTGCGCCAGTACCGGGAAGAACAGCTAAAGAAAGTTGGATTTAATGCCATTTTCCCCATCTGGAAAATACCGACGACCGAACTGGCGGAAACGTTCATCGATTCCGGATTCAAAGCCGTCATCGTATGTGTAGACGAACGATACCTGGATAAGACTTTCGCCGGGCGTGAGTTCAATCGGGCCCTGTTGCAGGATCTCCCTCCAAATGTAGATCCATGTGGGGAGAATGGCGAGTTTCACACATTTGTATATGATGGCCCCATATTCAGGCAACCGGTGAAGCATAAGAAGGGCGAGGTTGTTTATCGTACTTATAGATCGCCGGGTGAACCAGACGATAGCATCGGTTTCTGGTACTGCGATTTGGTGGAAGGTTGACCATTGGTTGTATGTCACAAGTCACCCCGAAACTTCGGGGCGACATACTGGACATACTGATAGTTCGTTTGGTCCGGGCGAGGACGCCCGGACCAGGTTGGCGCACGACAGGACAGCTTCCGTTCCATTAATTTGGTGCCTGGACAATAGTAACCTCGTACGGTTGAAGAGTCAGGGTTACCTTGCTGATTACCGGTCCGTGGAAACGGACTTGACTCGAGTCTGTATGTATCTTGATCTGTTCTCCATGAACCAGTTCTTTCCATCCTGCATCCGGTACTTGCCGGTTAAATCTTAGCGAAACAGTGGATACATTGTTACTCATGTTATACAAGGCATATTGATTGTCTCCATACAGATACATGGCTATGTGTCCGGGACCATCCAGTTGGACTCCAAGGGTTTTGTCAAATGGCTGGCGAATGGCATCGAGGACCTTGGCCGGTAGTTCGAGCATATCATAGCTGTTGCTCGGTATATTCAGGATGTAGATTGTTCCGTTGAGATAGGGCACCCTCATCAGGACAGAAAAATCATAATCTTCCCGCTTTAGAGTCACATCACGGCTTTCGGGCCAGGTTCCGGCTTCAATACCGGGGAAGGTAAAGGATCGGTCGGCATCAACCGTCGCCTCACGGTATCCCTGGAGCAAGCCAAAAGTGGGTGAGCTCACCTGTCCGTTATACGGCAGAAGGTTCAGCACATGTTTGAATTCGGTGCCCTGTTCAGCCAGTTTTTTCCAAAGACCGAATGTCATAAAGATGTCCTTCCCGTTTTTCAATCTGGAAAGCATTTCATCTGTCAGGTTCTCATCTTTCAGTGAATTGAGACAGAATATCGCATCCTGACTCTCTTTCGGGAAAGTGGCCACCGGATCGATCGGGATGCCGGCCATGCCAAGGTACCCAAAGAGGTTGTACTCGCCCTTCGAACCAAATGGCATGTACATCGGTACTCCCCGGGATTCTCCCTTTAGCAAGCCGGCGACTCTGTCGAACTCAGGGAGTTTGCCGACGAAGTCCGGATATACATTGCCGGATGGATTGGTCGGCCAGAGCTGCCCGGCTGACCAGAGGATGATTTGGGGGGAGCGGGCGAAAATAGCCTGCCAAACCTGTGCATTGTAATCGTTTGATGCGCCTGGCATACCATAATTATCCAGCCAGGAACCGACCCATTTCGATGGATCTGCGCTCGACTCCCATTTCTGCAGGGCATAGCCGGAATAAATGGGAATATGCTGATGCTGCGTTTTTGTGATGCGTGTTTCGATCCCGATGGCCATCTTGTCGAACTGCTTCACTTCATCCTTAACGTCATAGCCGTTCTCAGGAAAGCTCTCAAACCAGTTTGGGAACTTGATGATTACCTGCACATTCGGGTTCACTTCCTTTGCCGGATCGATGATATATTTCTTTGATTGCTTGAGAAGAAGTTTCGTCCGGTATTCAGCCCAGGACATGCTGCCGCGATCTTTCACACTTTGGGGATCGGTAGCGTTAGTGAAGAGCCAGTCGTCCAGGATGATCTTATCAAACACCTGGGCGAGTCCATGCATTCGTTGTTTAAGTTGTGCGAGATCTTCTGGGTTGTTGTAGGCAGATGTCCCGCTGTGAATCGAAGTCGGGACCATCGCCCCATCAGGTTCTATTCCCATTGCACGGAAACGGGCTGCAATTTTTTTCATGAGTGGAACATCGACCTTCCCGTCTTTTCCTACGCCGTCAAGGTATACCCTTGTGGGTTTAACAGGTGAAAAGTAATCCATCGTTTTCCTGAAGTCCGCCGGATCGGCAAGAAGATGCTGAACATCGTATGATGTGAAGAAAACAGCATATTTCAAGTGCTTCCATCCCTGAGTGTTGCTGGTACTGTTTTGAGCTGAAACAGGGCGGGTCGCCAAAAGCATTACAAGTATCAGGATCGGGAAACACCGTTTTGAATATCCGTAAAAGGAGTTATCCATCTTTTCCTCCTGCATGGTTGAATTTAAGTGAAGTAACCAAAAAGCCTCGATACGAAACTCGACAAGTACGAAGAAACATAGCGGTTTGATCAGCTTGCCCCTGAATCATATGGCTGTCAATTTATTCGGGTGTGATTGCAAGTGCAAACTATTGGGGACGTTATGATGGATCAATTCAAAAAATCAGCTTTAAATAAAAAAAAGGCAATATTTGATCCTGACTATTCGTCTCTTAATAGGTTTTTAGATCGTGTATGTTAACGGAAAGTAGGTTAACCAAAGCAAAACAAGTGTCATGAGGCAAATCACGCGGGCAAATTGGGATCTTTTCTGGAACAAACGGAGTAGTGCGGTAAAAACGATCGTCTTCCTCTTACTTTTTATATGGATTGGCACACCAGTGATGGCGCAACGATTTCCGGGGGGAGCGCATATCGGTGGAGGAACAAGTAACGCAAAGATAAAGCAGTTCAAACATGTCGGTGTTACTGAAAAGCTTGGCAATAAGGTGCCTCTCGATATTCAGGTTATCGACTCCCACGGACACACAACGACACTCCGAAAAATTTTCGACGAGAGCAAGACTCCGGTAGTGCTGGATCTGGCCTATTATACCTGTCCGATGCTCTGTCCGATGATTCAGAAAGGCCTGCTAGCAAGTGTAAAGAAACTCGATTGGAATCCGGGTGTTGATTACCGGGTCATAACAGTCAGTTTTGATCCAAGAGATACCCCGCACATCTCCGATAGTCTGCAGACAACTTTTCTGCATGCTCTTAAAGGTAAGGCAGGCAAAAATGCGTGGCGTTTCTATACCGCCAAGGAACCACAGATCAAGCGCCTGACCAAAGCCGTAGGATTCAACTATCGGTGGTACCCGGCTAAAAAACAGTACATCCACACGGCAGTACTCACGTTTTTGAGCCCCAAGGGTAAAGTCAGTGCTTATCTGTATGGCATAACCTTCCCATCCCTGCAATTGAAAAACGCTCTGAGTGAAGCGGCTCATGGTAAAATCGGTACAACTCTCGATAAACTTGTTCTGTACTGCTGTCAGTTCAACCCGGGTACGGGAAAGTATACCGCATCAGTTTTGCATATCATGAATATTGGCGCGGTATTAATAATGACCTTCCTTGGTACCTTTCTTACTGTCTTCTGGGTTCGTGAAAAGAAGAAAAAGAAATCAAAGGATGAGACTGCGTAGGGTGGGATATTCCAACATGGGTTCGAAATAAGGAAATCCTGCAAGCTATCAGTCCTGATGATACACGGTATATCCCAAAGTTTTTCCCAAAAAATCCCGTTTGCCTGAGTTTTTATTTTTCAATTGATATAAACGGCAGGGAATGGATCTTCCTTCCACAGCAGGGGGTTTGACAAACCGAAAAAGAGATTGGCACAAAAGCTGTTTCCAACCCGGACCGGGGCTTTTAACGTCAGATTCAATGAAACGCAGTGTTATCCGTGATTGCCGTTGTTGCCATGTCCACCGCCGTGTCCGTTCCCGGCACCATTACCATTTCCTCCGTTGCCATGATTTCCCCCCGTACCGGGACCTTTACCTGAAGGCGGACCCTGTGAATGAGGATTGTTGAGTCCGGGTGGAACACCGTTTGAGGGACCTCCCGGGAAATGACCTTCAAAAAGGCCCTGCAGGATTGTCATGGCAGGAACACCATCGTTGATCTGTTTTCCAATACCATGCGCCAGAGCTTCGGCAGGCAGCTGATTCATTTGTTGGGCACGCTCCATTGCCATTGGCAATTGTTGGATTTGATCGGCTGTGAAGTGCCCCTTAATGGCTTGCACAATAAGTGCACGGCTTACATCGGGGTGATTCTTGCTGGTCGTTAGGTCCGGCAATATCCGAATCGCAACAGGTACCTGACTGGCGTTCATTTTGGTTGCCACATTACTTTGGGATAAATCCGAGAGCAAATGTTCCAGTTGCTTCTGTGGAATGCCCTGAAATAAGACTCCGGTGATTGACGTGAGTATTTTATTTTTGTAGGCCTTGCCCTGCCCCGATTCGCCGGATTTTGTCATCATGTTTTGAATAGATGGTTGTTTTATCCATTCATTAATCATTTCAGATGCAGTCAGGGTATTGGATTGCAGCTCATTTTCGACTTTTGTGATAACAGACGGTTGAACTCCTTTTGCCATCCCTTCCAGCGACTTCTGCATCACGAGATCATAGGGCAAACCCTGTGAAGCCAGTTTAGCAGCAGGCTGCAACATGTCTGCGATTTGATTATCAGGAATATTTCTCTTCTGAGCACGCTGAACCAGGTTGTCAATATCCTGTTGTGGTATGCCATTTTTTTGGGCCATTTCAATGGCATTCTTAAGAGATGGGCCGCTATCCTGCGCAATTGCGGGTGAAACAGCGAGCGAAAGAAGCAGGACTGCTAAGGCTGCTGTTCCCAAGGCTATATATTTATATAATGATCTCATTGTTGTAACCCACTTACGATAAAACGGCCGTTAACACCGCCAAAACCGTCACTGATTTCAGGTGTGGATTTTGACAATTTAGCCCATTCTTCTCGGTTGTGATCTATTTTTAAAATCTTGTATTCGTACACTCCCGGTTTTAAATGCAATCGGGTAGCATAGGTGTTCCCGGACTTATGAATGAGTGGAATGCCAGGCTTCGACCAGTCATTGAAATCGCCAACAATGAAGAGATGACCCTTTCCTCTGTAGCTCGCCACAAAGTAGAAAGTCCGGTTTTCCTGTCTCCATTTTGGATATACACGATTCCTTGAGCCGGGCAATTTTGGATAAAAGGAAATGCGTAGCCCGAGTGATCCCTGTACGTCATTTTCCGGGCCGCTCAAATTTGACGAAGTCCGGTGCAGACTGGTCAATCTACCTGTGATTGATATGTTGTCTGTAAGGGGGAGCTCACCCGTAATTCCAGTTTGTAACAGCTGGCTCTGGATATGACCGGCAGGGACAGCAGGTAGAGAGCCGCCGAGCGGGTTTTGGAGGAGCAAAGAATTTTCAAATTGCCCCCAGTTGCTAAAAAAACCTATCCATGAATCATTGGGCCAGTATTTTGTTATCGCGACACTGGCATAAAAGTCTTTCCGGGGTTGTAAGGGATGAAGCAGATCCCCGTTGACAGAAGCACTCAGGCGCCAGCGTGAGGCGAGCCAGTAATCCACTCCGGTACCATAGGTTGTAAAGTGTTCATGTGTGTCAGGGGTAACCGATGAGTTAAGATAACTTCGATAACTCTGGCCGGCCTGAAATTGTAGTTGAAGGAAAGGGTTCAGGTTCCAATCCACGAAAGCCTGTAGCCAGGTCATATCCTGTGTATAGTCGGAAGTAACAGACTTGGTGCCAGCAGAAAAACCGGCCTGCCATGCATAGGAAAAATTGTGTTGGTATTGCAGAATTCCATACGCCCCGTGCCAGGCCGTTCGATGATTTAAAAAGGGCTGATAAAGTATTCCACCGAATCCGGATATAGTACTCTGTTTTAGCAAAATATTAACCTGGCCGGAAGGTGCGATCAGAGTGTACGGGCCGGTACTGGTTGTGTCCCACGTTCCGACATACGGGGTTAGCTGTGTGTTGGTAGTATACCCGGCATGAGTATCTATACTGAAAGCACTTTGCAGTGTTTGAGCACTACTTTGATATGTAAAACACGCCATGATAAATGCTATCAGGATTAATCTCATAAAGGGATGACGGAATTAAGATGCCCGAAGCCATCGTCCTGTTGTTGCGGGGCAAGTGGGTCACTTAACCATTTCTTCCCGTTTTTTAGAAACATGTAGTGAATTTCTTTATGGGGCAGCGGAATAGTAATCGTCCATATTGTCTGATCATTTTCAAGTGTCCGGTGCATTTGTATGGGTTGCCAGTTATTAAAATCCCCGGCAATCGCTATCGATTTTGCATTATTGTCTGCATAAACAAACCGCATCCAGATAACCGAATTTTCTTCCTCGGCGGCATTCGTGATGTAAGCCGAGTTCGCGGGACCAGTATTTGTCTGCTGGCTCGTAGAGATGCCGGACCTTTCAGGCATAAGGAAAAAGAATACGGCAACCAATGCCGCGAATACAACCCCGTAAGCAGGCCGAACAGCTATCGTACGCGGTTCAAAGAGCCTTCTGAAAAACCGGCCAATCTTTTCTGTAACGCTTCCCGTTTGCAAGGCCGGTACCTTGTCATGTTCAGCCTCGATCTTTTGCATTACCGAATTGCTGAAATCCACAGGCACGTCAAATGAATCTTTTAATCCATTTTTTAAAAGATTGTCCAGTTGAACCAACTTCCGGAATGAGTCTTCATCAGCCAGAGACTGCATCAACTCTGCCTCTTCATCAGCAGATAGTTCTCCATCGATAAATTTCCGGATCAGGTCTTCCTTATCACGACCATTCATAGCATCTGATCCATAATAGATTTCAATTCATTTCGGGCTCTGTGGACCCTAACTTTCAGGGATTCCACCGAATCGCCCAGTTCTTCAGACATGGCTTTATACGTCATGTCATTCATATACTTCAACAAAAGAGCATTTCGATAAACATCGGGTAATAAATCGATAGCCGTTTTTAACTTCTCATGTAATTCAGTATTCACAAGTTCACTGAGCTGGGAGGCATCTTCTTCAAAAAGGGAATCTATCGATTTCGAATCAAGAGAACTCAACGTAATATTCTTGCGTCGAACGTTTTTTAAATAGTCTTTACATTGATTCACAGCTATTCGATAGATCCATGAGGAAAACTTGGATTGAAATCCGAATGTTGAAAGATTATTGAACGCTTTGATGAAAACCTCCTGAGCAAGATCCTGTACCGCATATTCTTCCCGAATGTATGAACGCAACAAGTGAAAGATCATGGGGGAATACCGGTCGATCAATTCACGGTATAAGTCCCTTTCTCCCGCTAAAATGCGTTCGATTAATAGATTATCATGATTGGAGGTAGTATTCATGTAGAGGAAAAGGAACGTTCAGTTATCCGCACGAAAAGAAGACATATCTGGTGGTACTACACGACTTGATATATCGACAAATCTCTGCGAAAAGTAAACAGTCCATTTTCTTCAAGATCAAAAAAATCAAAGAACCATAAAAATAGTGACAACCTGTTCCATGAGAATTTAAATAAACGGATCCGGCTATCAAGCCGGATCCGCCTGGTTTACTTTTTGGAGAGTGTGACGGTGCCGAGTTGTTGCGTTTGACCGGCAACAACCGAAACGCCAGTAATCGTTGTATCACGATAGGTTGTGTCAGCAGGGACAAAAGAAACGTTATATGTACCTGCCGGAATACCAATCATCTTGAAATTACCTGTTGTGGTATCTGCAAATGCCGTTGATACGGTATCCGTACCGTTTATGCTGTAGATCGTTGGATTTGTATTGGCAGGAGATACTGCGCCGGATATGACACCACTCATTGCTTCATTTATAGCACGGATAACCGGTTTCAGTATGAATTTACTGTTTTTCGAGTGGGAATTACCCGTTTGAATGATCGATTTCGCAGCGTTGAAATCGAGTAACAGCGTGTAGGTATAATTGGGCTTTATAGTAGCATCAACATTGATTTTCAACCCGGACTGTTGTCCGCTTGGCACCTTCAGTGCATATTCCTGGCCATTTTGTACCACATAATTATTGGAACCAAGAACCAGTCGGATTTGGTGGTATGTTCCGGGAGTAAGTTGTTTTTGGCCAATGACTTTATTTGCTCCATTCGACAAATCCAGCAGATTTACCATCATGGCAGAATCGTTCACTGCAGTCCATACGTATGCATTCGAACTGTCGGTGGTTTGTACTTCGACTTTCTGTATATCAATCATAACCGAATCGAAGCGTGCGGGAGCATCTGTGAGTTTGATTTGTAGTGTTCCCGGCAGTTTAGAGCTGAAGCCGCTGGAAGCAATTTTGTTGCAGCCTGAAATCCAGCCCAGTGCCAGAGTGCTCAACATTATTCCAAAAGCTAAGACTTTTGTTCGCTTACTTGCTGTATGTGGTTTCATAATGAGTCGTTGGTTTGTCTGGGGGGGGAATGATTATTTGCTGTTAGGTAGGACGACTCAGCTAAAGAAGGGTTACAAGATTTTTAAAATTTTCTTCATAGAAAAAGCCACACCAACGATTTCTCTATGAAAACCGGCAGTGTGGCTTTATTAAATAGTTTTATGCAGGAATGCAGACTACTTGGTATGCAGAGATATCAAGCCAAGTTGTGTGGTATTCCCCGCTGTTACCTGGATATCTGTCAGCGTCGTATCTTTATAGCTGCCTGCGCGTGGTTGTACCGTCACCTGGTACGTGCCCGCCTTGATTGCAAAAAACTCAAAGTTTCCGGATTGATCTGTAAAGGTAGATGATACCGTATCGCCTGAATTAATAGCATAGAGTACCGGTTGCGTCACATTCTGACTTATCAACCCCTGGATATTACCGGTATTCGAGAGCTCGTCTGCCGTGATAACCGGATTGAGATTGAATGTTGAATCTTTCGCCATCTGAACTGATTGCGCAACATTGAAATCAAGCATAACGACAGAGTTATTTTGCGTACTGATCTGCGAATTGATGGGTATGTCAACACCGGAAGTTGTATCTGCAGCTAAATTATATTGCTTGGCATTAATCCATACCTGGTTCCCGGAGCTAAGCATCAGTCTCAGTTGATCATAAGTACCGTCGGGAAGACCACTCTTTTGACCAATAACCACATAGTAACCATTGGTAAGGCTCAATAAATCCACGCTGAACGGTTGACTGTTGAGAGCGGTCCAATTACTACTACCCGCACTCTTGACCTCCACGCTCTTTACGTTAAGAATTACCGAGTTGTATATAGCAGGTGTATCATGTAAAACAACGGTCATCTGGTTTCCGGAACTTGTTGAAGTAGGTGTATTATTCAGGTTACAGGAAGCCAAACCGATTAATAGCAGAGTCAACAATCCAAACTTGAACAGAGAATTCATGGATTGCCGGTATCGTGGTAAATTTATCATAGTAAAATGGTATTCATTTTGTTATTAATGCTTCTCATCCCCGTTGAAGCAGGTGCAGTCGGGGGGAAGTAAGTTAATCTGTTAAATGCTCAGGATTAATAAAGACGTTTCCTTCATATAGGTAATCACGGATTATCTTACCAAAACCGAAGTGAAGCCTGAAGTATATCTCAAACGCCTACAAATAACAATATCCATTAATTGAGGTATTGTTATGTGAAAGGGGCTTATTTAAGCTTGCCACTACATTTGTATATAAACAAAATATTTATAATTAAGTTCTATTGCGTCACGCATCAGAAAAGGTTTTGCAAAATAGAACGGGATTTTCATGGAATGCGGTCAAATGGATACGCCGATATCCTAAGTTATTTCAACACATAGCGCATTTAAGGTTTATTTGATCCGGCAGTGAAATATTGAATAAGAAAATCCATACCTGCTTTATTAGGAATATCCTGAGCACCGTCTCTTTTCCCAAGTTCCATATCTTTACCCTGCTGAGGCTTGTATACCGGCCATTCAGGCAGACCTTTGCCGTTCGGGTTCCCTGTCCTGGCAAAATTTACCCAGTACGAGGACATAATATCGGCAAGTTTTCGATCAACAGGCTGCCATGGGCGATTGAGATACTTGAGATTGTCAAGGGCATAAGCAATCTCTCCGGAGTGAAAAGCACCAAAAAATTTATAGGGACCCCGCGCCGGCAATTTACGGTCAAAGGTGTAGAGGAACACCTTCGAATTTCCGGTCTTGCT
>DATFNI010000064.1:0-2160 GCA_035266485.1 Balneolales bacterium | reverse complement strand
TCTATGAACACGGTATTCATGCGGCGCTGATTGGAGAGTATTTCATGCGGAAACAGGATCCGGGGCAGGCGGTGAAGGAAATTCGCGAACAACTTTTGGAGATGGATTTCTCGTCCCGGCGCCCTGCTTCGGAACGATAACCCGGCAGTCCTGCTACTAAATTGGAAAAGTCATTGTAGATATTATACACCCGGTAATTGTCAAAGGTATAGTTTTATTATGAAAGGTTTATTGCACAATGATACGCAGCGTTACACCCTCCTTAATCCTCCCTCGATGGAGGAGACTTTCCTTGTCCCCTTGAGGGGACTTATAGGGGGTGTTCAGAACCATTCCCTCGTTCCCATGCTCTGCATGGGAATGTAAAGCCGGAAGCTCTGCTTCCAAGAAGTGAGAGAAGAGCTTCGCAACGAGGCTGATAATCAAATGATGATTTAAGATAACAGATACATGTTTTTCGAAGACGAATCGGAACCCAGAACACGAGTTAAGATTTGCGGCCTGACCACGCTGGAGCACGCGCGTTATGCCTCAGGGGCCAGGGCTGATTTTCTGGGATTTATTTTTTACGAGAAGAGTCCGCGATACATCGAACCTGCGGAGGCGGCGGCAATCATCACATGGATCGAAGGACCGGCAAGTGTTGGCGTTTTTGTGAATAAATCAATTGATGATGTCAATGATATTGCCCGGCTGACCGGCATCGAATATGTACAGTTGCACGGGGATGAATCGCCGGAATATTGCGAGCTTATCGAAAAACCCATCATCAAAGCCTTCCGGGTTAAGGCGGATGACACCATAGAGACATTGCGCGATCGCATTCAGCCATATCGGGATTCGGCAGCTTATTTCCTCTTTGATGCCTATGCTTCGGATGTGTATGGTGGAAGCGGGAAATCATTCAACTGGGATATCCTTGCAGAATTTGATAGTCCGCGTCCTTATTTGCTTGCGGGCGGGCTATCCTCAGAAAACGTTAAGGAAGCCGTCAAAAAGGTAAAACCATATGGGCTGGATGTATCAACGAGCCTCGAAGATGAACCCGGCATCAAAAGCTTCGAGAAGATGGAAACGTTTTTCGACGTCATGCAGGAAATCTGGGAGGACCAGCGTGATGAGTGACCTTATCACGGGAATCGATAGAATCCGACACGGCGGATAATTTTAAGTTGTTTTATTAAATAAGCCATAGAGATACGGAAAAGCACAGAATATTTTCTCCGAGTTTTTCTGTGCCTCTGCGGCAATAGATAAAGTAAAATAAACAGGTACAGCCTTTACGAAAATTAAGGATCAAAATAATCGAACTTATGCAGGATCAATTGACAGCTTACGATGCACCTGACAGTGCCGGTTACTATGGAAAATTCGGTGGCCGGTTTGTGCCGGAGATTCTCATCCCGGCGCTGGAAGAACTTGAGATAGCTCTAAGGGATACTGAGCAGGACCCGAATTTTCGGGCGGAATATCTGAATCTCTTGCGTGAATATGTCGGACGTCCAACGCCACTGACCTTCGCCGGCCGTCTGACCGAATACTATGGAAGGGGCCGTATTTATCTCAAGAGGGAAGACCTTTGCCATACGGGTGCGCATAAGATTAATAACACAGTTGGGCAAATCCTCCTCGCCCGCAGAATGGGTAAAGGGCGCATAATCGCCGAGACCGGTGCCGGCCAGCATGGTGTAGCCACAGCGACTGTCTGTGCCTTGTTTGGGATGGGATGCACCGTGTACATGGGTGCGGAAGATACGCGTCGTCAACGGCTGAATGTGGAGCGCATGCAGCTTCTCGGAGCTGAAGTGCGTCCGGTCGAAAGTGGCTCACAAACACTGAAGGACGCAACCAATGAGGCCATACGCGACTGGGTTACCAATGTTTCCGACACGTTTTACATCATCGGATCAGTCGTCGGGCCACATCCGTATCCCAAGATGGTACGAAATTTTCAGAAGATTATTGGTGAAGAGGTAAGAGAGCAGCTCGCAGAAAAAGAAGGCAAACTGCCGGATTATCTGCTGGCCTGCGTCGGCGGCGGTTCTAATGCTATGGGCATCTTTTATCCTTTTCTGAATGATCCATCCGTAAAGATGATCGGCCTGGAAGCGGCAGGGGAAGGTGTTGATACGCACAAAACGGCGGCGTCTATGACGGTCG
>DATFNI010000063.1:0-3408 GCA_035266485.1 Balneolales bacterium | reverse complement strand
ACCGCCGCCGCGTTAGTTTCAGAAAATAAGATACTGTGTCATCCGGCATCCGTGGATACCATTCCAACCAGTCTTGGTCAGGAAGATCATGTGAGTATGGGCAGCATCAGCGCAACGAAACTTTACCAGGTATTTCAGAATGTTGAACAGGTACTCGCCATCGAACTATTCACTGCCAGCCAGGCGCTCGACTATCGCAAACCACTCAAGCCGGGCCGGGGCGTGGAGATCGCGCATAATTATGTACGATCTGTCATTCCCCATACAGAGGCGGACCATTACTTCAAGGACGAGATGACCCGCTGCCAGGAAATAATCAGGACCCGGAAGCTTTTACAGGTCATTGATGAACAATTAACCGAAATGGTCTGATGCCTGTCTTACATAACATCGGATTTTTGGCGACCTGCCGTAATGATGGTGAACAGAAGGATATCCATCCGGTCTTGAATGCTGCGCTGGTCTGGCGAAACGGTGTTGTTGAATGGGTTGGTCCGGAAAAGAAGTTGCCGTCTGTTTACAGTAAACTGGAGCAGATTGATGCCGGTAAGCGCCTGGTAATACCAGGACTAATTGATTGTCATACCCATCTGGCTTTTGGTGGATGGCGAAGTGATGAATTCGCATTACGGATGGAAGGAAAGGGTTACCTCGAAATCGCACAATCGGGAGGCGGGATATTATCTACAGTCAGGGCAACACGCAAGACTAAAAAGTCTGAATTGATCGACCGGTGCACACATTTCCTGGATGCCATGACCCGGCTGGGGATCACAACGATCGAAGCTAAAAGCGGTTATGGTCTGGCCACTGACCAGGAAATCAAGCTGCTTCAGGTTTACCGGTATCTGAACAAATCGCAGCCGATTGAAATCGTACCGACTTTTTTAGGCGCCCATACTTTCCCGCCCGAGTACCGCGATGATCATCCGGCTTATATCCGCCGAATAACGGAGGAAATGATACCGGAAATTGCCGGACTGAACCTGGCGGAATTCTGCGATGTTTTTGTTGAAGATTCGGCATTTCGGATCGGTGAAGCGAGAAAGATTTTCGATGCAGCTAAAAAACACGGTTTGCGCCCGAAATTGCACGTGGATCAGCTCTCAGATAGCGGCGGGGCAGCCCTGGCTGGTGAAGTCGGTGCCATTTCAGCCGATCACCTGGAGCACATTTCAGACGACGGCATTTGGGCCATGATCAAAAGTGATGTCATCGCCGTCAGTCTTCCTATCGCCACCCTTTACCTTAATCAGCCACCTATGCCTGCCCGCAAACTTATCGAGGCCGGGGTACCGGTTGCCGTTGCCACCGATTTTAACCCGGGATCGGCCCCAAGCTATCATCTCCCGATGGCCATGATGATAGCCTGTACCATGCAGCGAATGACGCCGGCCGAGGTACTGAAAGGAGCAACGATCTACGCCGCCCGTGCTATTAACAGGCAGGACGACCGGGGTTCCCTCGAACCGGGTAAACGTGCCGATTTTGCGATTATCGATGCTGAGGATGTCAGCGAATGGATGTATCACTTCCGGGAACAAACATGCGTCAGTACCTGGATAAAGGGGCGGTTTATCTATGGGCACAGTTCGATTTAGATTTGATAAGATATCGTTTCAACGATTTTTCGTTTAACTCACTCATCTGAAAACAGACCATTAATGATCAAAGAACACTACTCATCCAACACTCTCTGGGAACCAATCGTCGGATATAGCCGTGCAATTCGTGTGGGTCCAATTATCAAAGTATCGGGTACCACAGCTACCGATTCGGATGGAAACGTGGTTGCTGTTGGCGATCCCTACAAGCAAACCATTCAAATCATCAGGAATATTCAGACCGCCTTAAAAGGCGTTGGTGCAGAATTGAAGGACGTCATACGTACACGCATCTATGTGACGAACATCGATCATTGGGAGGAAGTGGGAAGGGCGCATGGTGAATTTTTCGGTGATATCCGTCCGGCAACAAGCATGATCGAAGTCAGTCGTCTGATTCACCCGGATATGTTGGTCGAGATCGAGGCGGAAGCCCATCTAAGCGAGGAAAAAGAATAGAACAATAAAAGTACGTGACAATGCCTGGATGTTTGGTTTATTATTAGAATAATGAGCCTCACCCAGGCATTATCAACGGCGATGAACTACTACTTCAGCATTCGTTATCGTTGTTTAAGGAAAGCAACAATTTTGTCTTGTTCGGGTTGAGTCAGGTTGGCATATGTTTTCATATGTGCAATAATGACGTCCCATTGTTGCGGACTGAATTGGTTAGGCGGTGGAGCATTGTGACACGACTGGCACTTCATGGCCCAAAGCTGTGCACCACTTACATTTTTTACAACGGGACTTGTTGTACTGCAAGCACTAATGGCAACGGCCATGGCAAATCCGCTGATTACCAGAAAGAATAGCATCCCACGAAATCGGGAAATAAATTTTTTCATTATAATTTTCATCTTGTTACCTCCAGGTTTCATTAGATTTGTATACCCAAATGAATGTAAAAGGCATTGCCTTCATGCTGTGTCAGTGAGTAATTGAATTTTAGGTTCGTTCGCCAATTGAACCAATACGTTACACCCAAATCGTATTGGGTATCAGTTGGCCGTCCCCAGTCAGCACCCGTTGGAACCTGGATATGTGACAACATTGTAGAAAACATTAATTTACTAATAAACGGGCTATCAGCCATGCTTGGTTGATATGCCACCATAGCAAAATAGGTTGAACTATTGTTTTTATAGTTTACTCCTGAATAGGTTGCATTGCCTAAGTCCACAAGGTTCAATTGTCCCCGCAGGCGTAAAAACCCATCAAGAGATTCAACCGTCGGAGCATAATTGAAATCGAACGCCCACATTGTCAGCGGGACCCGTGCAAAAGCTGTACCGGTATCGCCCACACCTCTTGTGTATGCGGCGTTGACGCCAATTTCAAGATTACTAAGTGCATAAGGAGATAAACTGAACCGTACACCGTACATTTTATATTTGTTATTGTCGGCAATGATCGGCGCGCCAATCAATCCTGTAGATGAATCAAGGGTCGGTCCGTTGGTTATGTAAAAAAAGGATCTCAGAACGCTATTCCCAAGATACTGAGCACCCTGCAACATCACGCCGAAATCACCATTTGTCAGACCAAGTGCATACATCCCTTTTGGTGTACCTTCCAACGGCCAGATCCATGATGGATCAAACGTTCTTGGAAAACGACCGAAGGGCATTGCATCGAACTGGCCGGCTCTGAGTTCCCATCCCTTACCAAGCAGGTAGTTGATGTTCATGAACTTAACACCGATTGACGGGTTGTCGTTGTCATCGAACTCTCCGCCGATTGCAGCCTGGAAAAAAAAGTTATTCATCCGATACAGGTTGATCAGACTCACTGCCGGTGCATC
>DATFNI010000062.1:0-6963 GCA_035266485.1 Balneolales bacterium | reverse complement strand
ATTTCGGTCAGCTTTATCCCAATAATGCAGGCATGCTTTTGGGTATTTCTTATACCCTGCACTGATCCTGTACTCCTGAGCAATATCGGGCGGTATAAAATGATCCTGAAAACGTACAATCGGCATCCGGAGATTCAATTTTTTGCATTAAGAGAGAAGGGGTGTATGCGCGGCATCAATCGATTAGTCCGCCTCCTGAAGCTTCAAATCCGGCTTATCCTTTTCATCTTCCTTGTGGGGGATATCAGGCACAAGTTCGTTACCCTTTAATAAGGAAGTCAGCGAGAAAAGTGCGAAACTGATGAGTTTCCCAACCACCTGGTTTGCAAGCAACAGACCGGCAATTTCGGCTTTCGGGATATGCATCACTCCGGTCAGCTTGATGCTGGTGCCAAAGAACAGCAAATCCTGGTTGGGCAAAAATGGAATACGCGACATTATAAGCTGAATGGCCACAAACGTGAACCAGATGTGTAATGGAATTTTAGGTAACTCAATATGCCATTGAAGGATTTGAATGAATTGAATGAAGAGTAAGCGAACGCTGTGAATACCAAATATCGAACCGGCTGTCTTGTAAGGCATCGAGATGATGAAATGACGGAACTTATAGATCAGAAAACCCAGGATGATCAGAACGATAATACCAGCGGTAATGTACCAACTGTTAGGGGTCGGCAGCCATTTGAAGAGTGCAATCTGATCCGTCAGAAAGAACGCCGAAAGTAGTCCGACAGCAATAATGGTCGAGGAAATAGAGGACAGGATGTTATTATCCTTAATATCTTTTAGAAGCTCGATATCTTTTTTGGGTACATTTTTTCTTGCCCAAAAGTACAGGTATACTTCTCCGGAATATCCTACAACATTCTGATTGTAAACCTTCATCAAAAGGAATACCAGGAAGCTCTTTAATTTTGGGAACTTCCAGATGAGTCCATAGACGAATATCTGCGAAACCGGCAGTGCCAGATAGAGAATAAGTAACAGGACGTAGAATAAGGGGTCGACAGGCAGGGATTTCCAGACGTTTTCCCAGCCGATTTCCGTCAACTGGTACAGAAGCCAAATGACCATGGCGGCAAGGAACAGGCGCCTTACCCAGCGACCCAGTGCCTTGCCACGATCCGTCTTAAAGAATTCAGACCAGCGGTCCTTAATTTTCTTTATATTCATCCAGAAAATCCGATCAAAGTTGAGCGCAAAATCTTATAAGGTACGCATTTTGCAGGAATGATAATTGAAAAGCGGTTGTGTTAACTATGAATCAAATACTCTACAATATGGCGACAGGACCCAATAAAGTGTTGTTCAGATGAAATTGTTGATGATCAGTCAGGATTTTCCTCCGGATGTGGGTGGAATACAAACGTATTGCCAAGAATTGGCAGACCGCTTTGTACATTTGACGCACAAGTTTTCAGTAGTGGCTCCTGACAGACCCGATGCTAATCATTTCGACAATAAAACAAGTTACAGAATTTATAGAGTCTCTGGTCGAAATGTATGGCTTCCTGCGACATCGATGCCAACATTACATAACCTTGTGTATAACGCTGGTTATAATGTAACATTTCATGCTCAGTGGCAAACGATATTGAGTTCCTATCAGGCCCGGAGAAAGGGAGATATTAAAGCAATTTTTTGCGCTGCTCACGGCAGAGAGTTGCTGTTTAATGTTGCGGAACCCGGAACCCGGACCCACAAATGGTATGACGGGTTACGAAAGTTTTTCCTGAATGAAGCGGATCATTTTTTTGCTGTGAGCAACTATACCGCAGACTTATTACAAGGGCATGGTGTTGCTTGCGATCGCATCACGGTGATGCCGAATGGAACCAATCCGGATCAGTTTTATCCCGGGGATGCCAGTGAAATTCGTGAGCGGCTGAACCTGAAAGACACAAAAACAATCCTCACAATTTGCAGGCTGGTTCGCAGAAAGGGGGTCGACACTGTTATTCGTGCTTTTTCCAAAGTGGTAAGTACACATCCCGAAGCAAAATTGATTATTATTGGGGATGGTGAAGATCGACAGAGGTTAGAAACTCTCGCCAGTGATTTAGGTGTTCGCCAATCAGTCAGGTTTACCGGTTGGATTGCCCATGACGGAATGGAAATAAACCAGTTTTATAATCTGGCTGATATCGTTGTGATGACACCACGCACAGATCCTGTACAAGTTGAAGGTTTTGGAATTGTCTACCTGGAGGCCAACGCCTGTGGAAAACCGGTAATCGGTTCCCGGTCAGGTGGAATACCTGATGCCGTGATGGATGGTGAAACAGGTTTGTTGGTTGATGAGGATAATCCTGATCAATTAGCAGAGGCAATGAAACAGCTACTCGACAATCCTGATTTTGCAGAGCGACTGGGTCTGCAGGGGCTTCAGAGAGTTGTGGACGATTTGAATTGGGATGCTATAGCAAAGCGCATCTTCAACAAAATTGATTATATAGCAAATATGGAGAACAAGTTTTCTGGTGCGACTATATAAAATTTATTGTTCGATATAATGGAACACAAAATTATGCGTTTAAACCGGATTAGAGTTTATTCTTAAGATAAAAGGATAACCGGATCTTAAATATGATAATACCCGTGGAGAAAACGGCTATATGAATTTCGGTGCTTTATTGTTCTGTACAACAGAGGGAATGCCGTTTACCCGAGTGAATGTTAGGCTTGCCTAGCGTTCGGGAATAATTAAGAGATCTGGTGATTCTTTTCTTTCCTTGATTTTCGAAGAACACATTCAATGGAATACCTTTTAAAATTATTACGGCCTTTATTCAAAAAAAGTTATACCCACCCTTTTTCGGTATTAACTATTTCCATCATATTGGCTGTCGTTGCAGGCTATAATGCCCTGCATTTAAAAATTGACACAGATATTGCCAGTTTGCTTCCCTCATCCTTCCCGACCGTGAAGGCGTTGGATCAAATGAAAGATTCCGTTGGGTCCGGTACTGCCCTTCAGGTCGCCATTAATTCGCCCAGTTTTAAGGATAATCTTGCCTTTGCCAGGGCACTTATCAAAAATGCCGATACTCTGTATGACCGGAAAAGGGGAGAAAAATTTGTTGAACGCGTTGAATTCCATAAGGATACAAAAATCCTGAAAGATAATGCGCTCTATCTGGCAACGGATTCCGAATTAGACTCAATTGATAAATATCTGAAGGATGAGATTCGGACAGCTAAAGAAAAGGCCAATCCATTTTATGTTGATTTGGGAATGGACGAATCCACGAACCCGGATTCGAGCAAAAAGGATATCAAAAAATTTCTTGACGCGTACGATCAGTTAATACCGAAGGAATATCCAATCAACAAGGACAGCACCGTGATGGTGGTATATTTTTATCCCACGGGCTCATCCGGTGACCTTTCTTTTATAAAGGATATGTACAGCAGGTTCAGGGAACTGATCCGGCAGATGAATCCGGACAAGTATAATCCCAATATGAGCGTTGTGGCAGGAGGCAGGCTGGAACTTCATCTGTATGAGATAAATTCGATCATGCATGACGTGTTTAATAGTTTCGCATCCGGTATTACGGGCGTCATGCTGCTTGTGATGGGGTATTTCTTTTTCAAAAAGTATGTGAATTACCGGATGGGGGCCAAGGAAGACCAAAGACATGGCCTGTGGAGCCATATCTGGCGATCTCCGGTGCCGCTGCTGATCATTGGCCTTCCGCTGATTATAAGCCTTTGCTATACCTTTGGAATTGCCTATTTCGTGTTGGGCCAGCTCAACACGATGACCTCTGTATTGTTCGTAATTTTGTTTGGCATGGGTATCGACTATGGTATTCACTTTTATGCCCGCTACCTGGAAATACGTTCAACCGGCAAGAATGTGTATGCGGCGATGATGCAGACGTACGACACAATGGGCGGCGCAATTATCACCAGCGCACTGACGACTGCCGCTTCGCTCTATATTTTAATGATTGCACAGTTTAAGGGCTTCTCACAGTTTGGTTTCATATCGGGAAATGGTATCATCCTGGCGCTGTTCTGCATGATGTTCATCCTTCCGGCCATTATTGTTCTTTGCGAGAGATATGGCCTCATACTGCTGAATAAGAATGTGCGTAAGTCCCTGCTGGATAAGAAACCTCACCGTTACCCCTTCTCCCGGACAATTTTGGGGGTTGGCTTGCTGGTATCCGTGGTTGTAATATTCAACTATAAGGATCTTTCCTTCCAATACGATTTCGGTAAGCTGGAACCCAAATTTTCAAAGTATCAGTCCTTCAACAGGCTGGTTGAGGGAGTTGATGAAAGTCGCGGTACCAAGCGGAATCCGGCATACATCATGGCCGACAACCCTAAGGATGTCGTCAAGGTTGTAAATGTGCTGAGGAATCGTATGAAACAGGATACAACAATCCTGGATGTCGAAGCCCTGCAGGAGAGATTCCCGCCTACCGATTCTGCAGCGCATGCAAAAATCGCCAAGATTGCACAGATCCGTGAGCTATTAAATGATCCGTTTGTAAAAGGCCAAACGAATAAGAACTTAGAGAAGCTTCGACGGGCTGCCCAGACCAAAAAACCTCTTCCACTTAGTGAGATACCAGATTACTTGAAGGAAAGGTTTATGACCAAAAACGGTAGGATTGGAAACTTTGTGATCGTCTATCCAAAGGTTGGTCTGTCAGATGGTCGAAATTCCATTGCTTTTAAAAAGGATATCGGGAAAGTTACGATCGACAACGGAAAGACATTTTACGCTGCCAGTACATCCCTGGTCGCTGCAGATATGTTACAGTTAATGCTCGGTGAAAGTCCTTACATGGTGGCTGCCACTTTTATACTGGTTGTCATTCTGATGTACCTGTCATTCCGATCTGTGAGGTGGACCCTGATAGCACTGATGCCTTTGGTAGTGGGTTTGATATGGACCTTTGGTTTCATGATGATCCTGGGGCTTCAATTTAACTTCTACAACCTGGTAGTGTTGCCGGCCATATTGGGTATCGGGGAAGACAGCGGCGTGCACCTGGCTGCCAGATATCGTGAAGAAGGTAAAAAAAGCATGTGGGACGTGCTATCAAGTACGGGCCAGCACATAACGATGGGATCGGTGACTACCGTACTTGGGTTTTCAGGGCTGCTGTTTACCGATCATCCCGGCTTGATTTCCATTGGAGCGCTTGCATCTATTGGTATTGGCATGACATTGGTTTCAGCACTGGTATTTCTGCCTGCCATGGTACAGTTTCTTGAGGACCGGGACTGGATTTCCTTTGAACACAATCCACTCAGAACCAAATCGGGTAGAAAAAAGAAAAAACAGGTCGCCGTTAATCAGCCATAGTTTGTATATCCTGATGTTTTTTAACCCGTTTGTTGACGGTTAGGTACAATGCCGATATATTGAGGATGTAGATACGGTTTCGATAATACAGGAACACCCTCCATTCGCCGTAAGAGTATACAAACAGATGATAATAAGCAGCCCGGCCATTGTGCTACGTGTCATTAACTACCAGGAGACCAGTTTAATAGCTACGTTGCTTACCTGGGAACATGGTAAGATTGCTGTTATGGTACGTGGAGCCAAGCGGCCCAAAAGTTCGTTTTCGGGTCTCATGGAGCCGGGCAATATTCTGGATACGATCTATTATTATAAACAAACGAGATCGGTACAGACGCTTAAGGAGGCTTCGTTCAGGCATAAGACATTTGATATAAGAACAGATGTTGAGAAATGGGCCGTAGGACTTTCTACGGCAGAAATGGTTATGCAATTGTCGCATGAGCATGAGATCAATCATCCCATGTATGAGTTTGCTGAAAAACTTTTTGCATGGTTGAATGATACCGAACAGTCGGTACGGGCCATCTTTCCATATATACAGCTGAGGCTGGCTGAACTTATGGGTACAGGACTTCAAATGAGTACACAGCTGGCTGAATCTGACTGGAAGGATGAAACACTATGGTTGAATATTCAAAGCGGCATGGTCGATTCCCAGGCGCTGGAAGACCGTCGGTATCGCCTATCTAAAAAACAGGCACAGTATCTTAAACAGGCATTTAGTAATCATACAGCAAAAATTCTACAGTTAGATATATCCAAAAGCGAATTGCAGGAACTGATTCGTTATTTGGACGCTTATCTAAAGTATCATATCGAAGGGCTGCGCGACCGCAAATCGGACGTTATTTTCGAACAAATTCTCTAATTATGAAAATATCGCGTTATCAATTTTTAACAGGTGTCTTATTGGTTCTCATAGGCATAGTGATCGGTATTATTACCGTTTTGCTGCAGGACCACTATTTCGCCATAACAAATACGCGAGTACAGCTGACGCATATTAGGGTCGATTCCGGGGATAGTGTCGCTCATCTCGAGACGGCGAAAGTATCAGCAGGAATGCCGAATTTCAGGACTGTTGCCAGCCGTGTGACGCCAACAGTAGTGTATATCGAAGCATCGGTTCCAATCTCTTCCGTCGATATGCCGCACGACAAGTATCATAACTTCGATGACGGCTTCTGGAACAAGTTCCTGCCGCGAAAGAAAATTGAGACAGTGGGATCAGGTGTGATTTTCAGCCAGGATGGTTACATCCTGACAAACAATCATGTGGTTGAACATGCAACAGACAATGAGGTACAGGTAGCACTACTCGACAAACGCGTCTTCACTGGTCACATCGTAGGTACCGATCCCTCTACTGATCTGGCTGTTGTTAAAATCAATGCAAAAAATCTGCCCTCCATTATTATTGGAAATTCCGATCGTCTCGATGTCGGTGATTGGGTGCTGGCAGTTGGTAATCCGTTCCGACTCCGTTATACCGTTACAGCAGGGATCGTGAGTGCTCTCAGCCGCAATGTGGATATTATTAGCGATAAGATGCATATTGAAAATTTTATCCAGACTGATGCGGCCATCAACCGCGGTAATAGTGGTGGAGCTTTAGTGAACCAGCGGGG
>DATFNI010000061.1:0-8682 GCA_035266485.1 Balneolales bacterium | reverse complement strand
TTTTGATTTGGATGAAGCCAGACGGCTCAAAAAATTGGTCGATGAAACCGGTTTGGTGTTCTGCCTGACACACACCTATACCGGTTATCCTATGGTTAAAGAATCCCGTCATCTTGTTACATCGGGTAAGTTGGGTGCTATACGCAAGGTATATGTTGAATACCCGCAAGGCTGGCTGAGTACCCGGCTTGAAGATACTGGAAACAAGCAGGCGGTATGGAGAACGGATCCTAACCGCAGCGGTCACGGTGGCGCGCTGGGTGATATCGGCACCCATGCCGCTAACCTGGCCGAGTATGTCACCGGGGCAAAGATTACAAAACTGTGTGCCGACATCAATGCCGTGGTCCCCGGACGTGTTTTGGATGACGACGGCGCAGCACTTCTGAAATTTGATAACGGCGCCAGCGGCGTACTGTGTGCCACACAAGTAGCCGCTGGTGAGGAGAATTGCATAAAAATCCGCGTTTATGGTGAAAAAGGCGGTATCGAATGGAAACAGGACGATGCCAACTCGTTGGTGGTCAGGTGGCTGGATCAACCGATTGAGATTTTTAGGGCCGGCAGTAATGTTAATTATTTGTCAAACCGTGCCTGGCATAATACCCGAACACCTGCCGGTCACCCGGAAGGCTATCTCGAAGCATTCGCTAACTTATATCGTAATTTTGCACTGACCGTTCAGGCCAAAATGAGAGGAGAGCAGCCTAATCCCGAATGGCTTGATTTCCCTAATGAGGAAGACGGGGTAAGAGGCATGCTGTTCATCGAGAAAATGATTGAATCCTCAAATAGCAATCAAAAGTGGATCGAAGTCGGTGATTAGTAAAATAGTAGTGAGTAGTGAGTATTGAGATAAGCTGACAGCTACTTTAACACCTTAGCACTTTAACATTTTAGCACCTTTTTTAACCATGAAAACAATTAAAGGGCCCGCTGTTTTTCTCGCGCAGTTTATGGGAGATGAATCCCCGTTTAATAATCTCAGAAATATTTGCAGATGGGCCAAAGATCTCGGATACGAAGGAATCCAAATTCCTACCTGGGATGCCCGGTGTATCGATCTGAAAAAAGCGGCGGAGAGTAAAACCTATGTCGATGAAATCAAGGGAATTGCCAATGAAGCCGGACTAGAGATTACTGAATTGAGCACCCACTTGCAGGGCCAGCTTGTTGCCGTCCATCCAGCCTATAATGAACTGTTCGACAGTTTCGCTCCCGAAGAGCTGCGAGGCAAACCAGCCGCAAGGACAGAGTGGGCCGTTAACCAATTGAAATATGCAGCGCAAGCGAGTATGAATATGGGCATTTACGCACATGCCTCATTTAGCGGAGCTTTATTGTGGCACACGATGTACCCATGGCCGCAACGACCGGCGGGCCTGGTTGACATGGGCTTCAAAGAGCTTGCTAAACGCTGGTTGCCTATCCTTGATGTGTTTGATGAATGCGGTGTCGATGTTTGCTATGAGCTGCATCCGGGGGAAGATCTGCATGATGGTGTTACCTATGAACGGTTTCTTGAGGCAACCGGTAACCACCCCAGAGCCTGTATCTTGTATGATCCCAGCCATTTTGTTTTGCAGTGTCTCGACTATCTGCAATTCATCGATATTTACCACGATAAGATCCGGATGTTCCACGTGAAGGATGCCGAATTCAACCCAACGGGACGCAGCGGCGTATATGGCGGATATCAGAGCTGGATCGACCGCCCCGGACGTTTTCGCTCCCTGGGAGACGGGCAGGTGGATTTCAACGGAATTTTCAGCAAACTCACCCAGTATGATTTCGAAGGATGGGCCGTCCTCGAGTGGGAGTGCTGTATGAAACATCCGGAAGACGGAGCCAGCGAGGGAGCTCAGTTTATCAGTGAGCACATAATTCGTGTTACAGAGAAAGCATTCGACGATTTTGCCGGTGCCGGTTCGGATGAATCGTTGAACAGGAGAGTGTTGGGATTGTAATTAACACGAGTTCGAGATATGAATCGGGGGAAATCGTTAAAAACGATTTGATCAAGCCTTCTATCTCCTGACCCCTGGATTAATCCATGGGTTAAAGTGAATTCTGAATCTCATCAAACCGTTTTTAACGGTTTGACCAGGGTAACCATACAAGGCTATTCATGCTGTGCCGGCTCTGTCTTTCATTTTTTATCGATTCTTATATCGAATTCATGTTAATTAACAAAAACCCTGTCAAGGTCGGGACCTTGACAGGGTTAAAAATATCTACACTGTTTAATTAAATCGCAGCTGTGCCGGTTGAAGCAGAGGTGCTTGTCTCAGGATGGGGTACGATCTTCGATCCTTTGAAGCCATAAAACATGATGTACAGGTAGCATAGGACCGGCAAAACATATGCGTAATGGATGCCGATGTTATCTGCCAGTACACCTTGCAGCAACGGTATGAGAGCTCCACCAACAATGGCCATGATCAAGAGGCTTGAAGCTTTGTCGGTCAGCTTGCCCATACGCTCGATACCGAGCGTAAAGATGGTTGGAAACTGGATCGAGTTGAACAGTCCGACAGAAAGGATCGCCCACATTGCCACTTTACCCGTTGTGAGGATGGTAATGACAACCAATGCGGTGGCTATTGTGGAAAAGATACCCAACAGTTTACGCGAATCGAGCTTCTGCATGAGGGCCGAACCAATGAACCGGCCGACCATAGCGCCTCCCCAGTAAAAGGACAGGTACTTGGCCGCCGTGCTTTCCGTAATGTGGCCTATCTGCGGCTGGCTGATGAAATTAACCATAAAGCTGCCGATTGATACCTCGGCTCCCACATATACAAAAATAGCAATGACGCCAAACAATAGGTGTTTGTGTTTGAGTGCTTCGGTAAAGGAGTATTTCTCTTTATGCTCTTGCTCTTCCTGCAAATCCTCATCAGTAACAACGGATGGAAGATGAAACAAATACATCCCGACTGCACAGAGAAAAAGAATAATTGCAAAAGCGATATAGGGCCCCTGGACCGTGTGGGCCTGTTCCACTTGGTAAGCCAGTTGTTTGGCATGTGACAAAATTCCGAATTGTTCCGAGGTCAAAATCGGTACGGATAAAATCAAGACACTCCCCAACGGTCCGGCAATCATCGTTCCCAATGAATTAAAAGCCTGGGACAGGTTGAGCCTGCTGGCCGCTGTCTTTTCCGGTCCCAGCAAGCTGACGTACGGATTGGCTGCTACCTGGAGCAGCGTAATGCCGCTTGCAAGGATAAAAAAGGCGGTCAAAAACAATCCATATGAAGGAATAGCGGCAGCCGGATAGAATAAGAGCGCACCTATGCCGGTGACAACAAGACCGATAATAATACTGTTTTTATACCCCGTTAGCGATACAATTTTCCCCGACGGCATGGACATAATGAAATACGCAAGGAAAAACATGAACTGAATGAGCATAATAGCCGCATAACTCAGGTGGAAAAGCGATTTGAGATGCGGTATCAGGACGTCGTTCATTACCGTCAAAAATCCCCACATAAAGAATATAAAGGTGACTACTGAGAACGCGAGGGTATTACTTTGTTTCTTTTGATTCATTAGAGGTAAAATTTATCTGTGGTTACCAACTAGCTATTTTGTCAAGCGAATTTAATAAATCCTCAAACATGTGCCATCATTTTATCACAAAATCTGATAAGTCTCAGAAAATGTAAATGGCTGTTGATTAGTAACCGAATTTCAGATTAGGCGTGATTGTAAATATTTGTATAGAAGTGTGATGAAACGGTGGGGGAAAAGCAAATTAAATTGTATAAACTGTACGAAGGTCGTATTAAGTTAAGATGCGGCAACTACTTAAAAAATTATCTGGTGAATCATATGGGTTATAAATCATATAAAAAGAGATACATACAAGAAACAGGAGGTATAACGATGCGATTACGAGGGGTTTTAATTTTAGCACAGGTCGCTGTGCTGACCTTAATTTCAACATCATGGGTCTTCGGACAAAACTACTCATCCGAAAACCTTTTTTATTTGACAGGATCCATGCAGGGTTACGAGAGTTTTATGAAGCATGCCGATGAGATATCCATTGTGTGTCCGGCTGCCTATCAGATTGATCAGTATGGCGTCATAACCGGAGGGGTCGACCGGCGTGTGCTCGAGACTGCCGAAAAGAAAGGTGTTAAAGTGATGCCTTTGTTTGCGTCCTTTAACCAGGAGGGACTTCACAAGCTGTTAAATGATATGCCGGCCAGAGCCGAAGCGATACGCCTGATGCTCTTTTATGCCCGCAAGTACCATTATTACGGTTGGCAGTTTGATCTGGAAAATATGCATATGACGGACCGTGATGCCTACACATCGTTTTATCAGCAGACGGCTGATAGCTTGCATAAATATGGACTTAAGATTTCAATAGCCGTGGTGAAAACAGATCAGCCTGCACCTATTTCAGGCAACCCGGCTTATGCACGGTTTCTTTACGAAAACTGGCGTGGGGCGGTCGACATGCCCGCGATAGCAAAGGCAAGCGACTTCATCTCTTTCATGACCTATGATCAACATACGGCCTTAACACCTCCCGGACCTGTTGCCGGGTTGCCATGGATGAAAAAAATGCTTAATTATCTGCTCGATATCGGAATATCTCCGGAGAAGATTTCGCTGGGTATTCCCAGTTACTCGGATCATTGGTATCCGACATGGGATAAACAGCAGGGAGCCCATTCAACACGTGATGAGATAAGCTATGCAAAAGCAAAAGATTTGTTGGATCGTTACGAGGCAAAAGAACAGTGGATGGATGACCAAAATGTCAATTATGCACGCTGGGCAGAAGGCGGCATCTTTAACTGGCTTTTTTTAGAGAATGCCCGTTCGTTTGCTCCAAAATTTGACCTGGCAAAAGAACATCATCTCCTTGGGATTTCCGTATGGGTTTTGGGGACAGAAGATCCGGCAATATGGACAGTCCTCAAAAAACAGGCAAAAACAGTACGGATAAAATGAGTTGTCCGTATATAACGGAAACATTTCCATCAATACTAAACAAGCAGATTCTATGAAAAGAAGTATAGCAGTACTGGCGGTACTCTTGCTGTCGGTTGGAATAGTGCGGGGTCAGCGGTTTGTGGTGCATCCCACCCCGGACTCCCTGGTCCTCATGCCGTGGCCCCGCCATATTGATTTGATGAACGGTAAATTCCGTTTAAAAAGAAACCTGACGGTAAGTGTGACGGGTAATCCTGCACCAAGAATGTACGACGGTGCGACGCGATTTCTGCGTCAAGTCCAGCGGATGACCGGGCTTTTTCTTACCCAGGCCAGTGTCACTCCGACTGATACAAGTAGTTTCTCATCATTCTCCATCCATGTAAACCGTCCTGGCAAAGTGCAGCTCGGCGAAGATGAGTCCTATTCACTGGAAGTAACGCCAGACCGTATAGAGTTGAAGGCCGAGGATGACATCGGGGCCCTTCATGGACTGCAGACGCTGCGTCAACTCATCATGGCGGATAATTACGGATATTATATCCCGGCTGTTAAAATTGAGGATGCCCCGCGTTTCAAGTGGCGCGGTTTGATGATCGATGTCGGCAGGCATTTCATGCCGGTTGATGTGATCAAGCGTAACCTCAACGCCATGGCTGCGGTGAAGTTAAACGTATTTCACTGGCACCTGACTGAGGACCGGGGCTTTCGGGTCCAGTGCAAGACTTTCCCCAAGCTCTATGAAGACGGGTCAAACGGGCAATACTATACCCAACAGCAGATCAAGGATATCATCAAATATGCCAATGATCGTGGGATTCGCGTGGTACCCGAATTTGATATGCCGGGTCATACAACAAGCTGGTTCGTAGGATATCCTCAATATGCAAGTGCTCCCGGACCCTACAAAATCGAGGATCACTTTGGGGTATTCAACCCGGTTTTTGATCCGACAAATAAGAACACGTATAAGTTTCTCGATAAATTTTTCAAGGAGATGACCGCTCTGTTCCCGGATCCGTATATGCACATCGGCGGTGATGAAAACAATGGTGTGCAGTGGAGTAAAAATCCGCATATCCAGAAGTTCATGAAAGAACATAACATGACGAGCAATGCGCAACTGCAGACCTACTTCATCAACAAAGTTTCGCATATTCTCCAGAAATATGGGAAAAAGACGATTGGCTGGGATGAAATATTAGAACCTGGTGTTCCGCAGAGCGCAGTTATCGAATCATGGCGTGGCAAGTCATCACTATATAAAGCTGCCCGGGAAGGGCATGGGGCCATTCTCGCAAACGGGTACTACATCGACCTGCTGAGACCGGCTAGTCATCATTACCTTAATGATCCGATCCCGCCCGATCAGAACCTGCCGGAAGCAGTAAAGAAGAATATCCTGGGAGGAGAGGCCACTATGTGGAGTGAATTGGTGACGCCGTTTACCGTTGACTCTCGCATTTGGCCGAGAACGGCAGCTATTGCTGAGCGTTTCTGGTCTCCCGACAGTGTAAAGAATGTCACTTTCATGTATGAGCGGCTGCCTTTCGTGAGCCGCGAGCTTGAATTTGACGGCACTACACAGATCAAAAATCAAATCATGCTGCTGCGGCACCTTGCAGGCATAGAGCACGTCGGGCCGTTGAAAAAATTTGTGGATGTTATCGAGCCACTGAAAGGGTACCGGCGTAATCAGGATGATCAATACACGACCCATTCACCGTTTACAATGATTGCCGATGCTGCAACGGCCGATGCTCCGGACGCACGACTTTTCCGCGACGATGTGAGCGACTACCTGGCCGGCAAAGAAACAGATGCTATGGAGACGAAAATTCGTAATTATCTGTCCGGCTGGATTTCAAATACCCCGGCCCTGATGGACATCGTCGATAAGGCACCGGACCTTCATGATATCCGGCCGATGGTTGAAAACCTCAAGTCACTTTCAGAAGTAGGCCTGGAGGCAATGGATACGCTGAAATCAGGGGTAACAGCAAAACCAGCCTGGGCGTTAAAAGCTCAAAAGGTTATCGATAATGCACAACAATCATATGGTAAAACACAAATTATGGTTGTAAGTGCTGTAGAGCAGCTTGTTAAAAAGGCGGCGGGTTCCGAGGCACCCGCAGAGAGTGCCCCATCTAATTGATCGTCGGTATTTCTGACAGTTAATGGGATAATGGATGATAGGTTTTCAATTCATCCATTATCCCAATTTATTCTATATTTCAGGACAGGTGTTCTGCCAGTTATGGAGGGAATATGGTTACCAGCATAATAACAAAGCCTCCTCAATCTTTGCCGAGGCTATCTGCCATTGTACTGATTCTGCTAATCACGATTTGGAGCGCTACCGTGTTTGCACAATCCGAGGGAAGAACTGAATTACGCAGTGGATGGATGATCCAGTCGTCTGCAAAAGTACATGCAGATGGCCGTGAAGTTTCCAGTGGTAATTTTGATACCGGCAATTGGTATCCAACGAAGGTGCCGGCCACAGTACTTGCTGCGCTTGTTAAAAATGGCATATATAAAGATATCTTTTTCGGGAAAAATTTTGAAAAAATTCCGGCCAAGCCGTTCGAAGTACCCTGGTGGTATCGAACCACCTTTACCTTGCAAAGTTTATCACCAGGCCAAACTATTCGACTTCAGTTTAACGGAATAAACTATCGGGCCGACGTGTGGTTGAACGGCAAAAAGATAGCCTCATCGGATACCATGATGGGCGGATTTCGCCGGTTTGAACTGAATATCAGCAAGGAGATTCATAATGGCACCAACATCCTTGCGCTCAAAGTGGCGGCTCCCAAACCGGGAGATCCAACGCTGGGATTCGTGGACTGGAACCCGATGCCACCGGACCACGACATGGGAATATGGCGTAATGTATGGCTGGTGGTGACCCATGCGGTGAGTATCGATCACCCCTTTGTTAAAACAAAAGTTGATACGGCTACATTAGAACACGCTGATATCACGATAACCGCAGATATTCATAATCATTCAAACAGACCGGTTTCCGGTGTTTTGCGGGGAACAATCGGTACCTTTCATTTCCAGCAGAGTGTCTCTCTTAAAGGAAATGAAACAAAGAACGTCGTATTCGAACCGGAACAGTATCCGCAACTGAAAATCGATCATCCGATACTATGGTGGACCCACGACCTGGGAGATCCTCATCTTTATACGCTGAAACTGACGTTTGAAGCAGACAACAAATTATCAGATCAAAAAGAAATCCGGTTTGGTATCAGAACAGTGTCTGATTACATCAATAAACAGGGTTTCCGGGGATATAAGCTGAACGGTAAAAAGATTCTGGTGAAGGGTGGAGGCTGGACCGACCCTATGCTTTTAAATGCGACGCCGGCGTATGAACAGGCTGAAATCCAATATGCCGTACATATGGGGTTAAACGCCATCCGGATGGAGGGATTTTGGGGACACAATCAGCATATTTACAATCTATGCGATAAATATGGGATTCTGATCATGGTCGGCTACAGTGCGCAGTGGGAGTGGAAAGGGGTATTCGGAGCACCCGCTGACGAATTCGGAGGGATCAAGGGACCGGAAAAAATGATGGTTGCCGAGAAATCATTCCGGGATCAAATCCTGTGGCTGCGAAATCATCCAAGCATCTTCCTATGGGCATACGGCAGCGACAAACTGCCGAGACCTGAGCTCGAAAAAAAATATCAGGAGATATTGAAG
>DATFNI010000060.1:0-9748 GCA_035266485.1 Balneolales bacterium | reverse complement strand
TAAATGAATAATCAGATCACCCGAAGCCAATTTATAAAAACGCTTGTTGCAGCAGGAGTAGGATCCAGCCTTTTAGGCCCCTCGCTTCATGCCAAAGAAATAGGTAACAGGCAACCGAACGAACACAAAGATTTCAGAGATTTCTCAATAAGGGGATTTCATGTCGATCTGAGAACGGAAGTAATGACGATTGGTGCCCTGAAGAGGCTGGCTAAGGAATTGGCTGCTTTGGGCATCAATGCCATCGTAATGGAATATGAAGCCTCCTTTCCCTATAAAAATAATATTACGCTTCGAAATCCAAGTTCATATAAAAGAACGGATATTCAGGATTATGTTTCTTATTGCTCATCCCTTGGCATCGAGGTTATACCGCTCCAGGAATGCCTGGGACATGTCCAGTATATCCTTCGGCATAACCGGTATGCAGATCTGCGTATTAATGACGACATATTTTCACAGGTTGATCCCCTTAATCCGCGTACCATTTCGTTGTTTAATGATCTCATTAAAGATTTATCGTCTCAGCATTCATCACATTATATACATGTGGGGGGCGACGAAGTCCGGCATTTAACAAATGAAAAGTTCTCCTCTTATGTCACGAAAAATGGGATATCCAGGCTGTATACACAATACATGAAGCAAATTTGCCAGATTGTGATTGATCTGGGAAAAACTCCGCTTCTCTGGGCTGATATGATCCTTAAACATCCCGAAGCCGTTGAAGACTTACCCGTCGATAAAATCATTTTTGTCGATTGGAATTACGGATGGGACATCAATATGTTTGGGAATATAGCCGACTTGCAAAAGAAAGGATGTACTTTTTGGGGTGCCCCTGCCCTGCGAAGTTCACCGGACAACTATTTCCTCACCCGTTGGGAAAAACACTTTAATAATCTCAGAGATTATGTTCCCTACTCCCGAAAAGCGGGATATACAGGCATGCTCATGACTTCATGGTCCACGTCTGGGATTTACGGCTATAAACGAGAGGACAGCCACAGCGAAATATTGGAGATGTTTCCCATAAGAGATGTATATCCGCTTTCCGGTTTTCAGATTCTCATTGAAGCATATGCCAAAGCGGTCCATTCTTCCCAGCCCATTGATCCGGAAGATTTTGTAGTGGATTATGCTCAAAAGCGTTACGGCCTTTCAAAGTCCGGCGGAGTAAAACTATGGGACTATTTCAAGCATACTCAGGTCCAGCTGATCAATGGAGTCCCCGAAAACGGAATATCGGTTCAGCAGACTGCGGATGAATTCAGAAAAATCAAAAAACTTGTTTACCAATTAAAACCGGCCAGGCACAAAGAAGAATTTGAGCATTACAGGCTCATGGCTGATATTCGTGAGTTCTATCTCTCTGTGATGGAACTGGAATCAATGACCGATTCATATCAGGGAGGTACGCGGGCGCTGGAAAAGTTAAGGGGCCATTTAAAACAATTGCTTGGCCTCTCAAAAGACCTTGACAAACGATTCATCGCATTAAACAGGGGCTATCTCCACGAGGCAGAATTAGAAAGATTGAATCGCCTGAGAAATGAACGACTGGAAAACATCAGGAAAAAATTTCAGAGTATCTGACAATAATTAATCCCGGGAAACCTGTTATGAGTAATCTACTTCTGGAAGAAAAAAAAGACAAGCTAAGCATTAAAGGTTACAGTACCAGTATTGAGATGGGGAAAGCAGCAGCGGATTTTGTGAGCCGCCATTTGCAATCGGCTATAGCTAAGAAAGGATCTGCCAATCTGATTCTGGCAACAGGTGCTTCGCAGTTTAGTTTTCTGGATGCATTTAAGTCCACAACCTCATTTGATTGGTCGAAAGTTACCGTATTTCATTTAGATGAATATGTGGGCATTCAATCTTCTCATCCGGCCAGTTTCCGCCGGTATCTGCGGGAACGGATTTTGGATGAGGTCCATCCTCATAAGATCTATTTTCTGGATGGTGACGCGACAAACATTGGAAATGTGATTGAAAAATATGAACAGCAATTGAAGAGCCACCCGATCGATGTGGCGTGTATTGGCATAGGTGAAAACGGCCATATTGCCTTTAATGATCCGGCGGTAGCCGACTTCAATGATCCCAAAATGGTTAAGATTGTGGATCTGGATGAAAAATCCCGCAGGCAACAGGTAAATGAGGGTTGGTTCGAAACCCTTGAAGAGGTCCCCAAACAAGCTCTTTCGCTCACAATTCCAGCTATTATGAGAAGTGAGACCATCAGCTGTGTCGTCCCCGATCAAAGAAAGGCAGAGGCTGTGTCACATGCAATCTCTGGTCCGGTTTCCACCCAATGCCCGGCCTCCATTCTGAGGACTCATCCTGATACGGTTCTCTTTCTTGATCAGTATTCGGCTTCCGGCATCATACACGGACACCTGTAGATTTATCAACATAACCGATTGCTATTCCATTAATATAAAATTTCTATGTATGGTTAATTTCTGATTCAACAAGTTTATAAAAATGCCAGACCATTCATTTAAAGCACAAGCTACTTCGCAATTATGTTCCGCGATAGGCAAAAGCCTTGTAGGCGACGATATACTAAAAGTAAATTTTTCGAATGGCATCATTACCCAAATTACCCGGGAACCTAAACCTAAAGATGAAGATGCTGATATACCCTATATAGCACCCGGACTCATTGATAACCAGGTAAATGGATACAAAGGAATAGATTTTACCGAACCGGGATTATCGGTTGAACAGGTCAGGCAGGCAACGACGGAACTTTGGGAAGAGGGTATTACAACTTACCTGCCAACCCTTATTACAAGCCGGCCATCCGACCTGATTCAAAATCTGAAGGTATTAGCCCGGGCAATGCAAGATCCCCCGATCAAGGGTTCTATAGCCGGAATCCATCTGGAGGGTCCTTACATTAGTCCGGAAGATGGTTATCGCGGTGTTCACAGCAAAAAATGGACGAAACTGCCGAATTGGGATGAGTTTACGGATTACAGGAAAGCGGCTCTGAATAATATCAGACAAGTCACATTAGCACCAGAGTTGGATGGAGCCATTGACTTCATCCGGAAAGCACGAAGCGAAGGTATTGTTGTAGCCCTGGGACACCACAATGCTCCAGCATCAACCATTTCAAAAGCCATTGATGCGGGAGCAACCATTTCAACTCATTTGGGAAATGGCTGTGCCAACACCATCCATCGGCATTATAATCCGTTGTGGCCTCAGCTGGCGGACGATCGGCTTAAAGCCAGTATCATTGCAGACGGATTTCACCTGACCATTCCGGAAATGCAGGTTTTTTATAAAGCAAAAGGTGAGAAAAACTTGATCCTGGTTTCTGATATAACCAAAATTGGAGGATTACAGCCGGGTAAATATTTGTGGCATGATATGGAAGTGGTTCTCGAGGAAAGCGGACTTTTAAAATATCCGGCACAAAATGTTTTAGCCGGTTCCTCCATGACGTTACGAAGAGGCATTGAAAATATGCTCAGACATACAGAATGCTCCTTATCGGATGCGATTACCATGTCCACTTGTAATCCCGCGCAATTAAATGGATTTGAAGACAGGGGAAGCCTTGAAACCGGGAAACGTGCGGACATCATATTATTTGATTACGATGGACGTGACCTCCTGATAAGAAAAAGCATCGTTAGCGGTGATGTTGTATATGATGCCAATGCATCCGGGAAAGGCTAATTTACCACTAAACTTTTCTTTTCCGGTGTTCCCAGGTACCGGCTGAAAAAGGATACGACCTTGTCAAGATACTTGTGTGGGTCAACCTCATAGGCTCCCACATGTCGGGCTCCTTTGACAATCCAGAGTGAAGTGTTGGGTTCCGATTTTACTTCGTTGTACAGAAGCTGGCTGTTGCTCATCGGAATGGTACTGTCCGCTGTGCCGGCAATTAATAGCAATGGCCGTGGCTTCCAGATTTTGAGGATTTTGTTTGGCGCCACTTTATCGACATTCAGACCGTTAAACACATCCATCTCCCAGAGTATCTCTGCTGTAAACGGAAAGTTGGGCAGGTTGGTCCAGTGCGGCATGTGGCTGCTCAAATACCTGCGAAGGTTGGCAAACGGGCTGTCAGCGATAACGGCAGTGATTGCGGTATCCTTTCCGGCAGCCAGGATAGCTGTGGAAGCCCCCATGGAATAGCCGATGATCCCCACTTTGGTGTAGTCGTGCAAATGGGCATAGTCAACGGCTCCGAGCAGATCTCTTACTTCGTATTCCCCAACCGATACGACTTTGCCGGGTGAATCTCCCTCCGCACGAAAATCGAACAGGATCACCGATATTCCGGTCTTGGACAACGTATCCGCCAATGGGAGCACCGGCCGCAGATCGGAGCGATTATCCTTATATCCATGGGCCACTATCACCATCTTATGGGTGGCATGATTCGCAGGAATCAGCCAGCCTTTTATCTGTAGATGATCGATTCGGGATGGAAAGTGTATATTTTGATAAGTAAGATGATAGGCCGCTGGCGTCTTAGTGACCGGTTTCCTCTTCGGATGTGTCAGGTTCCAGCCCACATAATATGAGATACCCATTGTACTCAAAATTGCGAGCAAGACGAGGATTCCAATGAGGATACCAGCTATTTTTAGCTTCTTATGTTTCAAAAACCCGGAAGTGGATTGGTTGAGTAGGAGTAATGGCTGTCTTTGTTATTGTGAACCGCCAACTTAGCACTTAAAAAGCATTTATACACACCAAAATGTTATTCATCCGGCCAGAAATAATCAATGTCAGTTTACATATTATCTGACAGCACAATGCAACTAGTGCCATGTCACGCATATATTGACGCGGAAATTTCTCGCTGATTTACACAGAGGTTACCGCTCACGAGGAGTCGGGACGCAGAGTTCTGCTTGACTCTGCGATTCATTAGCGCTACTCTGCGAGAGATCGAAATGGTTATAATTGTCATTTTATTGTTGACATGACACTAGTTCTCCAGACTTAAGATGAATAAGCCACTCAAAGAAGGGAAAGAGTACATTGGACTCAAAAGATTCTTCCTGAAGGGGCAACGTGAGACTGACCGGACTGGCGTGGGTATGATCCAGATACTCGCTTCGGTAAACAAAACGGTACCCCTCATCAGTCTCTTCTAAAGTACCGGCCCAGTCCTCGGCTACATAGATATGCGCTTTCCTATAACTCATCACGATCCTCAACTGGAATGGGACCCATTTTGTAGCCAAATAGGGCTAAAACCTGGTTTACTTTATCCAGACTCATACACAGTCAAGTCAACAGATGCCTGAACAGCACTACATATCATTCCATTAATGGGAACTGAAAATGATCATGAATAAATCTATGAAAACTTTCTTAATGGATTCATAAAAGACCTGTCATGGCCTTATATAAACCCGGATATTTTGGATTTTTTGGTTCGGGCCTTTCAACAAGTCACACCCAGGGGGTGGGTTAAAAAAAGAGGCAACCAGGGGGAGCGGGTGGGATGGGTGGATCGGGCTCTCACGCATCCCTCAAAAGTATGTGTATCCCTTCGCATTAAAATCAGTTATTCCCGTTATCCCCTTACCTGCTGTCTGTGATACTTTCGTATGACACCCTTGGAATCGTTGCTCCGAGCTAATGGATCACATTCATCAACTGAAATATCGGCAGGTACATGGATACGATAATCCCACCCAGCAGGATTCCCAGAACCACGATAAGGGCCGGTTCAATGACGGATGTGAAACTCTGAATAGCTACGTCCACCTCCTCGTCATATAACTTTGCGATATGAAGCATCATCTCATCCAGTTCGGCGGTCTCCTCACCCACCGTAACCATTTGGACCACCATGGGCGGGAAAATGCGGGATTGATTGAACGTATCTTTAATACTTTTGCCCTTTTTGACCGAAGATACCATATCATCGGTGGCCTTTTCGATAACCACATTGCCCGAGGATTTTTTGAGAATCTCCAGGGACTCCACCAGCGTAATACCACTCTTCAGCAGGGTTCCTAGCGTTTGGCAAAACCGGACGATCAGTGTCTTCAGGTACAAATCACCGAAATATGGCAACCTGATCTTCAGGGCATCAATCCGGCGTCTGCCATTTGGTGATTGGGCATATTTTCGGAAACCAAAAACAAGAAGTGAAACTCCGGCAACTATCACAAAAAAATAGTGGGATAAGCCATGACTTAAATTCAACACAAACTGGGTGGCAGCCGGCAGTTTCGCATTAAAATCACTGTACATATCGGCAAAATTCGGTATCACAAAAAGCAAAAGAAATACGAGAGCGCACAGCGCAACGGTTACTACCAAAGCAGGATACATAAGAGCCGATTGAATTTTCTTCTTCAACGCATAGCGTTTCTCCTTATACGAAGATAAACGAAGTAAAACTTCATCCAGAATCCCTGCGGCCTCACCTACTCTCACCAGATGAATATAGAAATCGTCAAACACCTTCCCATGCGTGGCCAGACTCCTGGCCAGACTTGTCCCTCCGCTAACGTCTTTCCTGACTTTCCGCAGTATTCCCTCCAGTTTCTGATTATCCACCAGTTCAATATTGGTGTCCAGCGCCTGTACTAACGGTACTCTCGCTCTGATCATCACCGCCAGGCTCCTGGTAAAATCAATAATAGCCTTCTCAGACACCCGATTAAACAAGGAAGTGGCACCTGAAGAATTGCTATTTTTAGGTTTCCCCGTTTTTAATTGTTTGGATATGGCTGGCGGATATTTTGACATAACATTAGTTTTTTATCGGGTCCCAGTATGATTGCATTCGAAGATGTACCGCACGCTCAATGGCCAAGGTATCCCCCTGAATAGAAGCCGAGAGCACAAATGTAACCGTGGTTATTGCCTTTGTGCTCTGGTTTGATGGCGAGCTGTCCCTTATTGAGGAATCGGCATTCGAACGGCATTGGAAATCAACAACCGGAACGTCGATACTCATCATATCAAGACTGTCGGCCATCAGACGATGGTGATGCAACCAAAACGTTCTGCTGCGACCGTGACGGGATTCTACCGTAATAGCGTGAGGTTTGATTGGTAAAACGTTATGTGCATGATAAAGGGCACTGCTAATAGCCTGCGCTGCTATCTGAATCTGGTCTTCCGCTCTCATTCTCCTCTGCCACCTGACAAAATAGTTCTCACCAAAAAGATAGATCCCAAATGCAAACCCGACCAAAAGGGTTGTCAGCGCCATAGCAATGATGACTTCAATCAGGGTAAAACCCGAATTCTCCCTCAGCAGATGTTTATTCATTCGAGTTCTCCCGGGGTATTATGGACTTACCATGCCGGGTATCGGTTGACAGGGTATCCGATTGATAGGCTAGCCGTTCGGTATAGAATGAGGCTATGGCGAGGGTATCCTGTTTCCGGAATACCCGGACTGTAATGCCGACCAACCTCTTGTTATGGATTACCTGCTGCCGGATCATCCATTTCCGGCCATAGGGTTCTTTTTTTGTCACAAAATCCTTTTGCTCCAGTGTGGTTTCCATCATCGTCTGGGCTAACCCGATAGCCTGTATTCTATCCCGGTTGCGGGGACTGTGAGATAGATATCCCAGGAATAAGAGGACCGGCAAGAGCACGGCAACCAGGATCGAGAGGGCAACCAGGGTTTCCACCAAAGTGGCACCGGACTCTTCCCGAACGGGCTTTCCTGGCGCGGTCCTGCGACCATTTTTTAATCTCATATTAATCACTGTTGATTACGTATTCATATTGTAGGAATGTGAACGCATTGAAATACTGGGATATCTCATGAAACGGCCTCTCACCATGCAAGTACCCTGTACCTTTTCTTTTGATTGAACCCCATAGGTAGCACATACTGATCCGGCCGTTTTCTACGATCTATCGTGGCATTCAATAGCCAATTGATATAGGTCGTTGGGGAACGATACATATAGAACTGAAAAGTGAGGACGGATCCATACACCTTTCCATCTAATTCTGTTTTACCGCTATTGTATACTGCCCCGCGCACTATGGCATCCTTACCGATGGTAATCTTCGTACTATCCCTGGTGATCAAGCTATCGGCTTTGGGAAGAATGACCGTCCCGTTGACCCTTGAGCTGCCAGCAACGATAATGGTTCCTTTGTGCATATTCTGACGGGTGTATCCATTTAGATAAACGACAGAGGGATATGCCAGATAAGCCCCGTTACGTATTCTGATTCGTTTTATGGCTATTAATTGTCCGCTTAAGTGAACATCATTCTCCACAACGAGGCTGTCCCGTGCATATAGAAGCGCATGTTCTCCGCTTACCGAATCGACCAAAACCAGGTTCTTTCCTGAGATGCATCGATCGTATATTCCACACTGAATGTCTCCACGTATTACCAAATTCCCTGTGGTTACAATGATCAGTGATTCGGGCAGTCTGACCGGACTGTTCGATGTCAGGGTCAGATCTCCTTTATGATACCATATCTGCCGAGTCTTAAATGGCATGTGAATGGTGAGATCAAGCTGATTCTCATCCGTGACTAAGACATCATTCGGTGGATTGGTAATGAAAGAATTATCACATGAAATCTCATATTTAAAGAACCTATTGTTGAATGAAGGTAATGGATGGGTGGAATCTATTTTGATCTCTCCGTTTACTTCTCCTTTGAAGGGTTCGCCTTTGAATTCGCTTTTTTTAATACCCCTAAATCCTACCAGAATGTCGCCGTCAATAATTGATGTGCCCGCAACAGTTAAAGCTGACTGAATATCACCCAAAACAATGGCTTTGTTAAATGCCGGTATCGTATCTTCACCGACAAGCGCTTCAACTGTAGCTGATTGATGATGATCGCGAGCCATGGACGTGACACGCAAATACCCGCCAAAGGTTTTCGTCCAGATATGAACATGGCTGCTATCTTTTAATGTAATCTTCAGGCTATCCATCAGTGGCGAAATCGAATGGGTCGTGTCTGCCAAAAACTGATAGATACCCGCTTCTGCCGAATAACGGGCTTGTATCCGGTCGTGATCCCGCTCTATGAGCCTGCTTTGGATCAGGAATCCCATCATGATGGATGTGATCAGCACAAAAAGAATCATCGTGACGACCAAAACGGCAATCAGGGCGGATCCGTCTTCCCGCTGATGATCCTTCCATTTCCGTTGGTATCTCATCGCATCCACCATTGCCATATCATATGAAAAGGCAGTAGCGTAAGCCCCAGGCACATGCCGACAAAAAGAAATGGAGCAAACGCAATCCGGCTGGTTCGTTGCAGCTTCTTCAGTACCAAACCTGCCAGAGCCCATAACCCACCAATAATGATCGCCAGATATAGAAACCAGAATACCTGCCATCCCAAGTACAATCCAATGAGAAACAGGAGTTTGATATCCCCCATTCCCATACCCTTTTTTGAGAAAAAGAATTCGCCCAACCATCGTATACCTAACAGTAAACTCCCTGCCGCAACTCCAGCAGCCATATCCTCCGGGCCATCCAACCATCCTATTACAAATAAGATGATCCAGAGTGCAAGGCCCACGATGATCAATTGGTTGGGGATGATGTGCCTGTTGAGGTCAAACAGTGTGGCGGCGGCTATAATGGTTAGGATTGCGGTGTAGATTATTAGTTCGTGCATATTGAAAAAATGTTATGTTACGCGTTGCGAGTTGCCGGTTCCTTTGGGATGCCACAAGTCACACCGATGTTTCTAAGTGACATGAAATTAAGTGGATTTCCTTGTCCCCCGAAAGCTT
>DATFNI010000059.1:0-5889 GCA_035266485.1 Balneolales bacterium | reverse complement strand
GTTCGCCGCATGTGCCCCCGCCTTAACCACACCCAATACCGGAATCTTGTGTTTCCCTGCCAATTCCACGACCTGTTCTTCGGCAGCGGCTGAAACGGTGTTACATGCAATCAGGATCATCTTCACTTTCTTTTCTATAAGAAACTGCGTGATCTCGAGTGCATATGTTCTGATGGTCTCGACGGATTTTATCCCGTAAGGCACACGCGCGGTGTCTCCAAAATAAATAATATTTTCACCTGGCAGAGTCTCCATTACAGCTTTAGCAACGGTCAACCCGCCTATACCGGAATCAAAAACACCTATCGGGGCATTTACTTTGGAATTCATATATAGAAACTTAAGATCTTATTACTTTCGATGAGGCGAATTTATACAATTTAGTTGGCAGTTGGCAATGGACAGTTGGCAAATTGTATATATATCCTGATAACAAGCCATCAATTATTGAGATGTCATTCTGATGACCTCTTTTGAAGAATAGAACACGAACGACACGGATTTACACGGACAGAATTGGTGAGCCCCTCTCCATGCATATGGAGATAGCTTGTCCCGACCCCGAGGCATCGGGGCGGGAGGTTGGAGTGAGGTACCGCACAGTGTCATTCCCGCAAGGGTTATCCCGAAGGTCTTCGGGATAATTGGACGCTCATGACAAAACAGAGGCAACCGGGAAATCCGCCAGCAGGTTAATGGGTGACACCCTTTGTCAACTATATCCGACCGGTTCCATTCATATACCGATGTGGGTCGCTAAAAAAAATAACCTGCTGATTTTACAAGTGCCTCGCTAAAACCACAGTCTTTTTAAATTCCCGATCAGGGCTATTCATACTGCCATAAGCTTCAAATAAAATAACATATATGCCAATGCGGTTTCTTCTCCCGCGGTCATCCAGACCATCCCATATAAGAGTTCCGGCTGATCCGGCGATCTTCCCGTTGACCAATGTTCGTATGAGCCGGCCATAGCGATCAAAAATCCGTACCCGTAATCGATAACCGGATGTTGTCAAATGATAGGCAAGCAGAAGGTTATCATGGAATCCATCTCCATCTGGCGAAAACGGATTCGGAGTGATATCCAACTGATTTTGGGGGTTCTTATCAGTAGCCACGGGTTTTTCAAATACCGAATTTATTTTCCCCGGTGTGCCACCGGAATCCGAAGCACATGAATTCCAGTTACTTTTACTGTTCGATGGACCGTCAATGGTTATGCGCTCCAGGCTTCGGCCTCTGGTATCCACTAATTCGGGGTTTTGCCATGCATTTGAGTATTCGACCGAATCGACCACGGTAGTATTGTCAGTTAAATATACCGCGTCGCCGTTCGCAGAAAGATTCAGACTCATTCTCCTGATTCGATAGAAATGCGCTGCAACACTATCCGGTTTAAAGAAATTATACAGCCGGGATGCCCGAAAGCTGGTCGCCGTATCGGCGTAATAAACCACGTATGCATGAGGTGGAGCCCATGCGTGATCTGATTCATCAGACCGGAGTATCCTGAAATTGCCGTTCTCGTCCGGTTCTCCATGAATAGAAAGGCCACTCAGACTCAGGCTCACATTGGAATTGTTATACAACTCTATGTATTCGGACTGATCCGGCCTGCCGTCATGGGCGTCTGCGATGGGATCATACATTATCTCATTGACGACGAGTCTCTCATTCGTCCAGGGTCTGGATATCGGCATTTTAAGTGGTTTAATCGTATTTCCCCAGCGATCTGACAGGCCTTTCACAAGAATCTGATCATCTCCGGATGATTTCTTTTGTGTATTCCAGCTCACAGGAAAGGATAGTCCGGAAGAATCCATCGGGATTATCCCACCAGATTCAATCAATTGGCCATTTACAGAAATTTTGGTTCCTGTGATGTTGGCTATTGTTTCATTGAATATCATATGTACCGAATCCATTTTACTGTTGTAAGAAGCAATGAGCAAGGCTGGTGGGGTACGGTCCGGAAGAAACCTAAACGTGATTGTCGTATCCGTACTGTTTCCAAAATAATCTGAAAGATCGGATATCGTCATTGTGTATCTATTGGCCGGTTTCATGATTTCAGCCAACCGAATAATCATTTCCCTTTGAGTCAGAACGTTCGATTTGATCTTGAGTGCGGGGGTTAGTTTGAATTGAGGACGTGTCGTCTTCGATGATAATATTTCTTCGTCTGTGGATATCGTGATTCGATCCCCCGCATTATTGGTTGAGAAACTCATGATTTTCGGCGCCGTTCGATCCGGTCCGATTTTATTCTGCCTGCCCGGCGTACCACCTCCTGACGCCGGGGAATCGCCCCAGTTGGATGATATCCACGCAGGAACGTTTACTGATCTTCGCTCCAGCGACACTCCTCCACCTCCCGATTCTCGGCTATATTGCAACGAGTCCATTAAAACCTCATTACGGTTATAGATTTTAATCTGGTCACCACTGTTATTGAGATTGGGGAAACGGGAGTGCATCACGACTTCCCGGATGTTGCCCCACACAGGTATCGCGTCACTCGTGAGTATGATATACTGATCGGGTGGTAAAATCCGCTGGAAATCACTTACGACCGCTTCCTGATTGTTCGAATCCGATAGTCTCCAATTCGCCAAATCTACGGCATCCGGTCCCCGATTGTAAAGTTCGACATATTCAGGCCATGATTCCGGCGGATCGTACATGAACTCAGTGATAACAACCTGTCCCGAATCCGCGTCCACAATTTTATAGTACGAAATGGTCGTATCAAACGGTGCCATCATGTTGCCGTACCAGTCGACCACCCCAGATACAGACAATCGATAATCGGAGTTTGTAACCAATCCCGTATTTACTGAAATCTGAAATGTTGAATCAGCCATTCTGGTGATATTCCCAATATTTAAATTCTTGTCGAATTGGTAGTGCCGGGGGTTAATTGCACTCGTATCCCTGACATCTTCACTCCAAACGATATCAATGTGATGTTCATCAGGCACCACAAGTGATTTTATCCGCGGCTTTATGGTATCAGACATAATGCTGTTTGCCCTGCCCGGTGTACCACCATCTAAATTCAGCGACCCCGACCAGTTCCAATGGTAATAACCGGGGACCAAAAACGATTTCCGCTCAAGTGAAACCCCACGACCACCCCAGTCGGAAGTGTATAAAAGAGAGTCAATCATAACGCCCGATGTGTCTCTGAGCACAATTTGATCACCACCGTTGTTCAGAACCGGCCAGTTCGTCTGTAACTGATAATCAGCCCGACCGAATGTTTCAGACAGGCCAGCCGAATCAGGTGTCAGCACGAGATAACTCCCGGGGGCAATCAATCCCGAACCTTGGATGATATATTCGTTTGAGGAATCTTCGAGTATCCATCCATTTATATCAATATCAAATTCACTCGTGTTTGCCAATTCCACGTATTCAGGCAATCCTGACGGCGGATCATACATAAACTCGCTTATAACCAAATCGCCTTCCACGGCATGATACGGCCATATGATTTTAACAGTCGTATCCGGTATATCGAATCCGTAACTATCCTTCAGATTTTGCAGGCCTAATAAATGGATACCCGGACTGATTGCATGATTAAATTGAACCACAAGCCTCCCCTGATCGTCGACCGTTGTGTTTTCGGGATGAAGTATGTTGTCCAGGATGATATCATCCTGCCGAACCAGACCACTGGCAACGGGCAGTGAATATGATACCCTGATCTGCTCGCCTGAACTCACATTGGTACCGGTTAAATAAGCGGGTAATGCATCAATAGAAATATCATCCAGGTAAAATTTGTCCGCCCTTGTCGATGTGTACAGGAATTTGAAGCCAAAATATTCACTGTTCTGCAACACATTGTCTGTACCGGTGGCTTCAACATCGGGACTTGAATTTCGATCAGCCGACGTAGCCAGGGTCCATTTCCCATCGATGTCCCGTGTGACTTCAACATGGGACATGCCTCCATTTGACATATTTCTGCTTCCCGACAGTATTTTGCTGGTTATGACTCCGCTTTCATATCTAAACAGTCGCCATGTGTCACCATCACCGTTCTCCCCTACAACCAGACCATAACCGTTTCCGCCGTTTGTTATGTCAGGCCGGTCACCTGTTAACTGAATTAAAAATAAGTTGGATGAGGATGGCTTGAAATCCAGATTCACTGTAAATGACCATCTGCCATACGCCACGTGAGATTGTGTACTAAGGATGGACTCACCGGATTTAGACTCGTCATTCAGACGTAACCAAACGTTGCCCGTGCTGTCAGCGAAACCCTCGAAATGCGAAAGATTTCCAGTCCATTTCGTTCCGGTTTGCAAATCTGTGTCTGAGAAATCTTCGGTTAGGATATGATGCTGAGAAAATGCTGTCTTAGTATTACACAGGACAACAATGACAGAAATGAATAAAATACCAGGGAAACCTGATCCCTTTCTTTGTGTTCCCATAATGATCCCCATTCATTAGTCCTTATAAAAAAGGCTGAAGAATGAAGCATCCTTCAGCCGGAAAGGACTAATACGCCCAATGTGCCTCTCTTGATGTGATCAGTCGTGTCTAAGTATATAGACACATGAAATCTTCATTCCTTACATACTTTTTTTATTTTTTTTGAAATCTTTTGCTACTCTTATCGTGCCGGTATTCATTTGCAAACGAACACAAAGCTCTTAACCAAATAATTTCACTAGACATGCTGGAAAATTCATATCGTCTCCCGTTTACGATAAAAGATCTGGAATACGGTCTAAAAGAAGCAGTTGGTTTTCTTCGGTTTGATAAAAACCATCTCATACTGGAACTTCAACAGCAGGATGCTTTTGTAGGCGCCTTAAAATCTGATGTTCAAAACCTCAAAATTTCTTTCTCCGAAATTCAGGAGATAAAGATTGATAAAGGTATGTTTTCAACGAATGTGATCATCGAGGGCAGTCATATGGCATCACTTAGCGAGGTGCCTGGCAGCAAACAGGGGAACGTGGAATTAAAAATTGACCGGAAGAATAAAAAAGAGGCTGACCGCGTGATTTCAGCGCTTAATCTTGCACTTTCCGAATACCGGCTGAACCAGATGGATGAAGACTCCTGAACCAAAGTAGCCAAACAGAAACACGGCGATATCATGGTTTACTATTATCCGGAAAACGGATTTGCGTATACTATCGACGAAGGAAAATCGGGTGGGCTTGAGATAGCAATCTTCAGACGGTTTGCCAATTACCTTAAGAATGGCATGTACTCATGATGTTTGTCTATATTCAACCTGTCACTCAACGAAACAGGATGCCGGTCGGGCAACAATCTACAGCAGAGCGAATGGTACTGAAACCACACATACGGACTATTACGCTGATCATACTACTCTTTTTATCTAACTCGGTTGTATGTGCCCAAAAGAAATCTGACAGTCTGAATGTAAAGTTATCTGAAATCACGGTTACTGCCACACCATTTGGATTGGCACAGAAGAATTCTTCCCTCGCTTTTACGCAGGTTAAAAGGAGTAATCTGGAGGTTCAGACAACCCCTGCACTCAGCCTGGACCGATTGACTACTACCGTTCCGGGTTTATGGATTAATAACCGGGAAAATTATGCCCTTGGAGAGCGGATCACACTGCGTGGACTCGGTTGGAGTTCAGCTTTTGGGGTCCGCGGCATCCAAATATTCCTGGACGGTATTCCGCTGACAGGAGCCGACGGACAGTCCGTTTTGACGGTCGTCGATCCTGCTTTTATTCGTGATATCAGGCTGATACGCGGACCGTCCTCAGCCTTCTGGGGAAACAGCAGCGGGGGCATCCTATACCTGTCAACTTTCCCCGATAGCCAGGTTAAGCCATTTGTAAGGCTGCGGGAAACGGTTGGTTCTTATGGTCTGAGC
>DATFNI010000058.1:0-2468 GCA_035266485.1 Balneolales bacterium | reverse complement strand
CGACATGCGCGTTATCGCATCGTATTTGGGTGAGGGGTTACCCGACTTCTCCAGGCGGGTACGCATGTCGTTTATCTCATCAGACGTGTCAAAAGCATAATACGCGTAACCGGCATCAATTAGCTGACGGGCATATTGCATATAAAGCTCCGACCGCTCACTCTGACGATAAGGTCCGACCTCGCCTTCTTTAGCGGGCCCTTCATCGTAATCCATTCCGGCCCATTTGAGTGCATTGACAATATCTTCCTCAGCTCCTTTTACATAGCGTTTCTGATCGGTGTCCTCAATCCGCAAAATAAATATGCCGTTATGATGGCGTGCATATAAAAAGTTGTAGAGAGCCGTGCGAAGCCCACCAATATGAAGCATGCCAGTTGGAGAAGGAGCAAATCGTACCCGTACGTTATCTGTCATATCATTTCTTACATATTCTCATTTTCGTTCACCGTGGATGACCCCTTTTGGGCAAATATCCCCGGAACGCCAAAAATAACGATCCCACTACTGATCAACAACGTAAAAACCGCTAAGATCCGTCTTCTGATTCCGGGTCACGCGTTGCCGGTTAGGACAGGGGCCACTTAAGGTTAAAAACATTATGTCAATGTATAGACCCAGGTCCTCATATTCCTTACCACACGGCACGGTATGATTGGCCGCCTTTTCCGAATTCTACCCATATTATGTCCATACCAGACAAATACAGATATCCATCGTTGCATAAATCTACAATTGATTGCCAATACAACATGAAAGCTAACCCGCATCGTTTTCCCTATCCCCTAATTTCCTAATTCCCTAATTTCCGTTTCATAAAGTTTTTCGGATTAAATATTGGATATGTCCACCGTAACACTGCTTACACCTGTTCTGATTCCAGACCTTCACGATCTCACTATGATGCTCCGCTCCGATTATGTGGTCATCAACGACAGGGATCCGTTCTCACGTAAAGCACGTGAACACCGCTGCAAAATCAGGACACCCGAGGGAACCCATTGGCTGAGAGTACCGGTGCATCCTGATGACCGCCGTGCCCCCATGTATAAAGTGAGAATGCGTTCAGGAAATCAGTGGGTCAATGACTGGATGCGGATTCTGCAGCTCAATTATCGTAACAGCATGTACTTCGATTTTTATGAACAGGAAATGCGAGCTGATCTCGAACATGCCACGTCATTTCCATTATTGATTGATGCCGCTGGCTGGATATGGAAACGCCTGTTCCGTTACCTCTACCTTGATACATCCTGGACAAGAGCGAGTGAATTGGTAGAATACGATCCTGATCCCGACATCTTCAAACAGAATACGAACAACAATCTGCTTTGGCAGGAGCACGATTCAAAATCATATATGCGTCAATCGAATCATCCGGATATTATGCCTTTTGAACATCCGGTCTACCATCAACATTTTGAAGGATTTGAACCGTACTGTTGTCTTTTAGATGTGCTTTTCCAGTTTGGTCCGGCTGCATGGCAGTTGTTTGACCGTTTAGTTGATGCGAAGGATTGAAAGGAATTGGGTAACAGGGGAATAAGGAGATAAGGTTTTAGCTTGTTTCGGGTTTCCGGTTACGAGTTGGTTGTGATTAACCGATTATACCATTGACCGCTTGTTTATACGCTAATGATAGATCGTGTGACGCAATTTGTCCCATTGGGACATAATATGGGCAGAAATCCGGGAGCTGCCAGTGGGTACTGTTCCGTCAGGTGCCGAATATGAAAATGGACATGTCAATCCTATGTATAAATGGAATGAATATCTGGCATGCAATACGAAAACCTGACACACTAAACGCCTTTTTTGGCAGATTCGGGATTGATTTCGATTATCTTAAATGACTTCCCTTTCCCGACTAGCGGCTTGATCTTTTTAGTTATGTCATCTTTTATCAGATTGATCAGCCGTTCTTTAACGAGACGCCGGTAGGTGACGATACTGATCTCGCGGACCGGAACGGGGGGTTTGAAATAATGAAGATATTTTTTTGTCGCTTCGGGAAAATCCAAAACAGCAAGCTCCGGCAAAATGGTGATGCCTTTGTTTGAATCTACCAACCTTTTTAAGGTATCAATGCTTCCGACTTCATATTGCAGGTTCGACAGGTAGTTTCCTTTCTTCTTAAGATCACACAGATTGATGATCTGCGACCTCAGGCAATGCCCCTCCTCCAGCAGCCATAACCGATTGAGGTCGATATCATTAGGAATAATATACTTCTTGCGAATTATATCTTCCTTCCCGCCGGCATACACCACAAATTCCTCATTGTACAGCGGTGTTTCCCGGATACTGTCGATGTGCAGCGGAGTAGCCAGTATACCGGCGTCTAGCTCCCCGTTTTGCAGCTTTTCCACAATGTTTTCCGTGGTATATTCGCTTATAAAAAGCTTCAGCCGTGGATATTTTTGCAAAAAATCATTCAGAAATAGTGGCAATAGGAACGGCGCTACCGT
>DATFNI010000057.1:0-4346 GCA_035266485.1 Balneolales bacterium | reverse complement strand
CTGAAAAAATTATTTAACCACTTTGAATTGGCTGACATTGAACCAACCGAACCGATGGATCTGCACAAGCATCAGCTCATACCCGGACGATCCCAGGCGATTCATAACCTGAACAGTATCTCGCGTCATCAAACCACGATTCGACATATCCAGGGCCGGGAAATTATCCTGAAAAACGGGGAACGGTTTGAAACGGACCGGGTGCTGTGGGGAACCGGTTACCGGATGAATCTGGAATACCTGGGATTACCGGAATATAATGATATCAAGACCCTTGACGAACTGCGCCCCAAACTCGGATCGCTCGTTCGCTCACGTGAGTACCCGCATCTGTTTTTTATCGGAATGAGTTTGATAGACAGTACGTCATCCACCCCATTTTTTGCTGCGATAGAGGCCAAAAGCATTACAGCGCATATCCTGGGACAGTGTGAGATTCCGGACACAAACGTTCCGCATCATATCGTCCACTGGGATCTCTTTAAGTACTTTGCGGGGTTTGATCATGCCAATTATCCCAGATTCTGGTGGAAACTAAAGTATTTTCTGTTAGTATTGTGGTATGAAATATTTCAGGAAAAGTCCGTGAAGGTGTAAGTTCGAAACCTGCGATTTAATTATGACTGAAAATGTGTGAAAAATTAGTCATTCATAGGGTTGCGACCAAAAAAACTTCACCGCTCGCCGGGACCAGATTGTCCGCCCTGTTTATAAAATAGTACCGTTCCATATCTTGTGTGGAGATTATTTTTGCCTCTTTGAACCCGGCTTGATCAGATAACGCCAGTATTTCATCAGGTGTAAAAAAACTGATCATCGGCGTACCTGATTCGCGCGCGCCTTTCTCGGCGATCTCCTGCATCGGTTTATCTTCGTCATCCAAAAGTTCCATCGGCATATAAAAGGTCATTGCCAGGGTTGAACCGGGGACCAGTGCCGCGAGTTGACGCAAGGTGTCGGCAATTGCCGACTTTGTCAGGTATAAACTCACTCCTGTGCATGCCACAAATGCCGGTTTACCCGCATCAAAACCCGCTTCCAATAGCGGTTCCCACCAGGAAATCGTTTCAAAATCAACCGGGACATAATGCACACATTGCGGAAGACCAAATCCGCATTCAATTAATCGCTGTTGTTTCCACCATAATGTGTCAGGTTGATCAATTTCGAATATCTGAAGATTGGATGCGATTTCCGGTCTGCGCTGGGCAAACGTGTCAAGTCCCGCCCCGAGAATAACATACTGATTCACTCCCTGTTGACTCTGCTCAATAATTAAATCCTCAACATAACGGGCCCGGGCAAGGATTGACGCCCGGAGACGTGTTGTAAATTGCATATCAGGACGTTGTTGCCAGCCTTTGGGGGGATCAACCAGTTTCAATCCGATTTCATCCTCCAGTAAATAAGGCTCAGCATCCACTTGCATGTGTAATGCTCTCCATAAAGCCGTCCTCACTGCAGTGTTGTCCGGTTCCATGTTTACGGTCAATTAATCTCTTAATCCTTTTCCATCCAGAATTTGCGGTATGCATTTTTCAACCCGCTGTTCCCGGGTTGTGGATTGTTTGGCTCCGGAAAAGTAGAGGAGATACCCCCGTTGCCGTCCTGGTGTTAATGATTCAAACGCCTCTCTCAAAGCGGGGAGCTCATCTAATCTCGCCTGAAATTCTTCAGGAATTTCATATTCCTTCGTCTTTTTAAGTTCTACTTGCAGTCCGGCTTTCTCCACTTCAATGGCTTCCTGTATATAGGATTTGATGACAGATTTTAGTTCAACGATTTTCTGCACATTGGTAAACCGGAGCTGTCGTGCTGCCTGGACGTTCTCCGTCTGCTGAATGAGAATATTATCAGAGTCTTTTAGCAGGGATCCTTTGTGAAACAGGAGGGCACAATAATCCTTAAATCCGTGGATCAGGACGACGTTGCTCCCTTCGTAGGTATAACACGGGTGCATCCATTTGTATTCTTCGGTTAATTCGTCACAATCGAGACAGATCGCCCTCAATTCTTCGTATTCTTCCCGCCATTTTTTGGCTTTCTTTAAAAAAACATCAACTTTTGAGTTCAATTTATTCATGTATTATGACGCCGCTTTCTACATTCTTTCATTATTACTATCACATGGGTGAGATTCACTTAAAATCCATGCCCCGGATATGTTTTGAATGATGTCAGGAGCTGAAAATAATTACTTCCCCGGCTTCGACATCGCATTTTATGAAATGCGTGTTTGCTCTTCTTCCATTTTTAATGGCTTTAATACTCACCTTTAATATTAAAAAACGAACCACGGATAGTTCCGGCAAGTTTTGATTTCTGCCGGGCAAATTTAAACTTTCCCTCTAATTCCTGTGGTACTTCCATCCCTTCGGAAAGTTTGAAGCCAACAGCCCGTTTTTTCGGATCATCAGCCGAATACGGAATGTTGATAGCAAGACCATCCTCATAAAAGACAAAAACCCATTTGAAGGATTTTTCCACAGTGACGAGTGCGGTTTCCAATGGCGTGGCTGCAATCTCAATATCACGTTCTTCTTTTAGGATCCGATTGACCCACTCAAGAGTCTTCTGACTTTCGCTTGCCGGTTCAACCGTGAATTCGTATTTGTATTTATTCATAAAGTACCGGGCTTCATGGGCACGCAAGCCAGCCAGCGCTTCTGCTACAGGTGAAGAGGTTAATCCGACTGTTGATACATTATTAAAATCGACTACATATGACATGTCAATGTTCCTTTATTGTAAGATTTCCCCGCGGTTTACATTCCATCGCTGAGTTCATTGAGGCTTTATAGCTAAGTTATGCTTGCTTCCCGCCCTTAAATATCCACTGGACACCGTATTTATCATAAAATTGCCCGTAGAGCCCGAAGGGCATATCGTGCAATTCCTGGAAGTGATCTTTATTCGCTCCCTGCGCAAGGTTGTCAAAAACCGATTTGAGATCATCAGAAGAATCACCAAGAACGAAAACCGCGAATGTATTACCCTGAATGGGGTCAAATTCCGGAGAGGCTATCCAGTCCGTAGCAGAAATTTCCAGGGCTCCGCTCTTTAACTGGGCATTAATAATTCTGTGGTGTTTTTCCTCCGGAAACTGGGTTTTCATCGGAGTATCGCCGAGTTTCGTCAGGATTAACTCTCCACCAAGGCATTGATGATAAAATGTCATGGCCTCGGCACAATTCCCATCAAATAAAAGAAATGGAACACAACGCAACATGGCTTTCACCTCGCCGTTCTATTACTTTTTGGTATTATTCATTTTTACTTGCGTTAACAGTACTTGCTTTATCATGGTAGCCGGTACTTTTTGATCAAACTGAATCTGGATGGTTTTCTTCCCGGTTTTATACCCGTCTTTTTCCAGCTTTTGACGATCTTCATTTTGAAGATCTCCTGCTATTCCAAAACTTACATGGTTTTTGTATACAGCAAATCCACCAAGTTGTCCGTGGTATTTATAAAACGGTACCCCCCAACTGATGGTTTCTTCTACCTCGGGAATGGTTGTTTGTATTATTTCCCGGAGTGCTTTGAGATGCGAACGGGCGTCCTTACTTGCACCAGCTATGTACGCATCAACATCTTTGGCTACAGGCTTCTTCATTTTACGTATAGCTGTTTATAGCGGTTTCAGCACCAACCGGCCATATGCGATAAATGCGCAAAAAGCCGCCACGACTAACCAATAAATCAGTGAGCCGACATCCACACCTCCGGAAAAGATATTCAATCCGGAATAGAGCAGCATTTCGGCAAGAATGTACAGTGCTGCAACCGGGATAAGAATAGCCAGAGACTTACTCATTGCGGGAAGAACCAGAGCCACGCTGCAAAGAATTTCTATTACAGCCATTCCCAGCCAGACACCGTGGGGAATCGCTTCCAGGGAAGGCATGGTTTGTCCGGATGAATTGGAAAACTTCCATATTGCTCCAAAGATGGTGTGCAGAGCCAGCAAGCTTTGAAGCACCCATAAAGTGATGTTCATGATTTATCTCCTTAATGGATTTGACGTAGTCTTGATAATCAAGACAGTTAATTAGTTAATGTAAAAAAATCGGATAATATCCTTGTAGAGACACGCCATGGCGTGTCTCTACTCCGCAGTATTCTAATCTATTATCGTAATTCCCCCACAATCTTTTCCAACCGGTTATGTGCCATATTCAATCCCTGGGCAAAGGGCAACTGCAGATTTTGATCTCTGAGTGCTCCCGATTCATAAATAATGTGAATTCTTAAACGACTGGTGTCATTTGTGAGTTTTTCAAATTCCAGGTGTTCAAGCTGAACACCAAACTCCGCATTTTCCATTTCAAAGGTCTGGATGATTT
>DATFNI010000056.1:0-15805 GCA_035266485.1 Balneolales bacterium | reverse complement strand
CGAACAAATACTCCTTAATAATCTCCGGATTGATCAGCGCATCCCAGACTTTAGTCGACGGCGCATTGATGATGACAGATTGTTTGGCAATGAGATCTTTTTTCATATTCATTCGCTTTCGTCATATTACGCTGACTTTGTCATCCTGATTTTCACCAACTTGTTGGGGAAAGTAGGGTCTCGTCATCATTTTATAGTATATAATCATGTATTGGTCCCCCGTGATTCAAGCTGCCCGCTATCTTTATTTCAATTTTTCCAATTGCTTGTTAATAAAATACGTCTCGTGAACAATCCAGGCGTACATCAAAGGGAGAAAAACGTATAGCTCCCGGAGTCATTTCCGGACAGAACTGGGAGAGACGCCAAATCTTTTTTTAAACGAAGTACTAAAATGCTGCGGCGATGAATATCCCAGGTCATATGCGATTTCACTGACGGTTTTTGAGCCCTCAATCAGGCTATGGCGAGCCATATTTAAGCGATAGTCGGACAGGTATCCAAAAACCGTTGCGTGAAAAACCTCCTTAAATCCTCGTTTCAATTTGTATTCGTTGATTCCAACGATGCGGGCCAGATTGGACAGACTGGGTGGATTATCAATATGATCAACAACATAGTCTCGTGCATACCGGATTCGGTCCTGATCGTCTTTCCGTTTGCAGCAGATCGGTTGCTCTTTAGCGGCCCTGTCGTAAGCTTCTGCCTGCAAGACGAGGATTTCAATACTTTTGGAGAGAAGAAACAGCTTTTTCATACTGCCTGTAAACCGGCAATTTAAGACTTCATGAATGGTTTCTTGCAATTCGAGGTTTAGAGTCAGCGATTGTCTTCCCAGAACAGCAGGGTCGCCCGTTTGCATCTGTTGGAGGAATCGTTTGAGGGTATCATTGCCGTCTTCCGCCATTCTCATAAAAACGTCGGGAATAAACTGGATCTCAAAGACTTCCGTTTCCAAGTCACCATTTTTGAATGTGTTGCCGACACCGGGTGAATAGACAATATTGTGTTGTCTGCCGGCAACCCGGTATTCTTGCCCCGCATGATGTATGATCACACTTCCTTTTAAATTAAACGAGAGGTTAACCACGTCGAGGTTGTTGTCCTTGTAAAAGTCGTATTGGCCGCTGTAACTGACACGACGGTACCCGACCCGGATGCCATCAAAGAGCCAGTGTTTCATATCCATGGATCCGTATGGGAGAGGAATGGTCCTGGATTCTTCCACGAGTTCGGTCGTGCAGAGATCATTGACAGAGACAAAATCTTCGTAATAGCGAAACTTGCCTGATCGATCAGAGTTTGATTTTTCCATGGATTCCCGGCTAGGACAGCATTCCTGTATTTAACCCGCTTGGGTATGAGTTACTTCTCAAGTTAATAGTTTGCTGATTATCCACAAATGAGATTATTTAAAAGAAAAAAGGCAGGAACATCTTAGTTCGTCTTATATAATCCCGGTAGGATTCGCCAAAAAACAGCAGCTTCTCTTTTTCTTTCATTCTGACGGTGAGCATTAGAATCTACAGTATAAACCGCTTATAAGTATTCGAAGGAATAGAGCAGTCCCAATCATTTCAAGTTATTATACAGGCTAGTCCTCTGACAATTCTCTTAATATGACTGAAGTACTGATGAGCCGTTCGCTTGCAGGAATTCTGCGTCTTTCACGACGGCTGCCAACCGGTGGCCGGGCACGTATGTTGTGTTTTTCTGCAGTCAACTGCTTCCAGCCGGAACCGGAAGTTACGTCATAAATGCCGATATATCCCCCGGAAAGTAAATGAAAAGGTCTTTTGATATGGTTGGCAAAATCAAATTGTGTACTACCCGGCTTACGGAATGATTCGAACCAGGCAGGAAAGACGAAATCGGAGACCTGTACATCATTGATCTTGTATCCAAATTTGTCAGCTTCGCATGCATCACAAACCTCGTATGCATAAAGCCGCCCACCATTTTGTGACTCTTCGAATACGGTCAGATTGATATTGGGATCTGCCAGCATTTCAAGAAGCTCATGGCTTGCAGTGACACTCCACTGCTCGCCATATTGTTGATCGGTCTTCGCAAATACCTTGCTCATTGGCAGCCCTTCAGAAGTAAGGTCGTGATATCCGAGTGCCCCGGCCTGGTCTGAGTTGTCTAGTATAACAAGCCACCATGAACCGGCCGGAGGCTTTGATCCCTGGGGTATAAATCTGATATCCGCATCAATACCCCATGCTGGTGCAAAGTCTCTTGTAACTTGCGTCTGCAGGATAGGAACAGTTCCCTGTACGACTTCATTGGTGACAACGGTACTTTCATTAATTACTGCTACTTCGATATTTTTCATCAGACAGGCTCCTTTATTGTTTTGACAAACAGATGCTGTTATTGCCCGGTATCAATAGCATATTTGAAATTACATATGTACCCGTCATTTACAAGGATAACGGAAATAAAAAGTATCGTCGTGTGGCAGAGTTAATACTGATGAGGCAAGTGAATGCAAACGGGAGCACTACGGGTCTTTTATTCCGTGTAACCGGTTATATGTAACCAGGCTCAGAGCTTTTGTGATATCTTCCGCAATCATTTTGCGTTTACTTTTTTCGATAAAGAAACCGGGACCAGCCTGCAGGTAGGATGGCAGTACCCGTTTTCCCTGGAAATAGTATTCACCTCCACGAAGTTTGTAGGTCGATCCTGAAGGTATCACACGTTTTTCGCCCAGCCGCTGAGCAATATAGTTGAATGACATGATTGCCACGTCGCCCATCAATAGATAAACCTGCACATTTGGGAACAGAGCCAATTCCTGCTCAAGGATCATCGAACAGCGTGAAATGGTATCTTTTTTGATACCATACTCTGTCTTGCTGCACTTGACGGCTGTAGTGAGATATATACCGCGGTTGAGGATCTCCAGGACTGAAGAAACGTTTACTCCGGCATCATTGAAGGCCTGCACCGTCGTTTTCTGAAATAGGGGGTCTCCGGATGCATAGTAATAGTCGGCCGGATTTCGGGGTGCTGCCTCGGAAATCATGATAACCGAAATCTGCTCCGGACTGATATCAATATCAGGCATGAGATATCCGATGTGATTTACATCGGGACAGTACAATCCGTTGCAACCCACATAATTGCTGATATGCATAATCGTACCCTCCAATATGTGTTACCCACAGACACACTTACTTCCATAAATTCCGCAACACAGATTTGAAGCAGGAAATTCCCGGGGTGTTGATGCTCACCCCTAAATCCCCGGGGACACGCTATCAAGCTACCGCTTAAACAATCTCTGTCATTGAAGAGGCTGTCCGAAAAGTCATTGTACCTATTGAACTGTCTAAAAATATTAGGATCCCCAGGGTCCTCCAAAACACAGTCTCAATGAAAGTTTTCTTTAGCTAGTCTATGGGGTGGGGAACTTCATGAGGTATTTCGGGTTCACCTTACCGGCAGCAATTTGTGACAATTGTCTTTTCAGGATGGTGCGCTTGAAGGAGCTCAAATATTCCAGGAAAAGCATGCCCCGCGTGTGGTCAAACTCGTGTTGAATCATACGTCCCGTAACCCCCCAAAAGGTGTGCCTGTTCATCCGAAAGTTGCTGTCAAGATATTCGATCTCGATGGACCACGGCCTTTGCACATCTACGTTCACCGTTGGAATGCTCAGGCAACCCTCTGTATCGATCCATAAATTATCGGATTTTTGGATAATGCGGGCGTTGATAAACGTCTCCCTGATTCCATGATCTCCCCGGAAGTATTCCTCCCGGTCCTCCCTATCCATGGCAAGATACGTCTGTTCGCTGTCGACAATAAACAATTGCAGTCCGAGACCGATTTGCGGAGCGGCAAGCCCCACCCCGTTGGCGGCATAAAGCGTTTCCCACATATCATCGATGAGTTTATTGAGCCCGGGTTCATTGGCATCAACCTCTTTGCAAGGCTCTGTGAGTATGCTGTGACCATATGATAAAATAGGCAGCTTCATAAGAGAACAATGGTGGTATGTTATTTCTCAAATAATTGATAATTCAAAATTCAAAATTATTCCATGTTCACTGCTCACTTGTCCGGTATAAATCTCGGTGTCATATTCAAACCGCACCTGACCGTTTTGCTGGTACTCCTCGAACATGATTTTCAGCTGTTCGATCATCGGTTCATAATTGGGATGTCCTTTGGCGGGAGCGTATGAGGAGGACAGTAAACGCCCTTTTAATCCATCAAAATCGAATAACTGCTCGTTGTATACTACGTGTTTTTTGTACGATTCAAAAAAAGCGCCGAGTACATGGTCATTGATGTTGGTATGCCTGACCTGGGCATAATCCGTTCCATATTGCTGCAGCAGAGCCTCGTAACTTGCTAAAAAGAGCGTCTCATTTTCCTTGCGCCGGTTCCACATCAACACAACGTTTCCATCCGGTTTCAGTATCCTGTCAAATTCCCGGCGTGCTTCGCCGGGAGTGAACCAGTGAAAGGCCTGGGCTGCAGCTACTAAATCAATACAGTGATCATCGATAGCAGTTGCACTGGAGGTTCCGTTTATGCTATGAAAATTTGGATAATTTTTAAGCAATGACTCTGCCGCTTTTCGCATAGCATCATTGGGCTCAACTGCATACACCGTATTTCCATTTTTGAGAAAGAGTTTGGCAGAAATACCCGTACCCGATCCGACGTCGGCAATTATGGATGAAGGTGTGAGTCCGGTTTCTTTCTCAAGAATCTGAAGTACTTCGTCCGGATAACCGGGACGATACCGGATATAATTTTCAACGCGATTTGAAAAACGTTGAGTTGGGTCATGCTGATATTGTTTTAAGCTCATTCGATGGTTCTCGTAAATAGTTATGAGATTAGTACTGCGATGCAATTGTAGTGTTTTATATTCTGTGGAGAAGTTATGGTTAATTTTATTATCGGGTAATCCCAATTATAGCGTATTTTTGTACCGGCTATTACTTACATCCCGGCCGTTCACATCAGTTTTCCGTTCCGATCGAGAAAATGCGTCTTCCCATCTACGTGCAGGGTCCCACCGGCCCGCTGTACAGTATGAATGCCAAAATGGTTATTAATAGCATCGACGGAATGATGGAGATGCCTCAGTCGATCCGATTCGTTGAAGAACAGTTCCAGTTGCCTGCTGTCCGTCATCTCTATCGTATGCAATCCGACTCCCCGTATTGCATAACCCTGCCCTAAATAACGATGTACCAGCGGCATTGATTCCCGGAGGCACGCATCCAACACATATTCATCAAGGTTGGTGTATCCCGGGGTAGTGAACCGTGCATTGATACCCTGCCATGTGCTGTCCTGGAACCGGATGTAGATGCTGAACATCCGCGCCTTGCGGTCATAGCCACGCATGCGGTAACACATCTGGCGCACCGCCTTTACAATCTCGCCTTCGATACGGTCGGGATCTTTGGTCCGGTCGGAAAAGGTGTGCATATAAGTAATTTCATTCGGTATGTGTTCCTTCTCTTCGACGAGCACCCGGGCCCGGTCGCGGCCCGTTGTGGTTTCGTATAGCATTTTTCCGAAATAATTTCCGAAGAGTTTTTGAAATGACCCCTGACCGTATTTGAAAGCATCGGCTATTGTGATTATTCCCGCAGCAGACAACTTCTCGAAGCGGCGCCGGCCAATGCCCCACACCTCGGACAATTCCAACGGATAAATATATTCGGCCACATCATCGGCAGTGCGGACAATCGTCAGTCCATTGGGTTTCCGGATGTCGGAGGCCAGCTTGGCATACGTTTTTGAGAAAGAGACTCCGACCGAACAAACCAGACCCGTCTTATTGTAAATCTCGTTTTTGATCCGGTCACCGTATTGGTGCAGCTCTTTAGATGATTTGTGTTTCAGGAACGTGAGATCCAGAAAGTATTCGTCCATGGAATACCCCTCGACATCGGGGGCGTAGTTATCGAGGATCTTCTTTAGCTCCTTGCTGATGCAGCGGTATTTTTCATAGTGGACCTGCATGAATACAATGAACGGACACAACTGCTGGGCTTCGAGGGCGCTCATGCCCGTCTTTACACCGAATTTGCGTGCCTCGTAAGAAGAGGTGGCCACGATGCCGCGCGGGGTGCCGTCCTGCTTGCGCCACCCGCCTACGATCAGCGGGATACCGTACAAATTGTATGAGAGTTGTTCGACCTGTGCATAATAACAATTCAGATCCAGGTGAAGGTACAATCTTGGCTTGCTGCTTATATGTTGCTGATCGGCCGCAATGGTATTGTACAACGTCATATTATGCACGTTGCGTGTAAGATCGTATTTCTGTAATGCCGGATCTATCATCAGTGTATTTTTACATATATTGCACATATATTATACATCGGATTTTCGATCTTGTAAAGAGGAGGGAACAGAAGGCTAAAGGACAAAGTGAAAAGGTTGAAGTTTGTCCCCCGGGACACCCGACCTACTTTTTCCTTTTTACTCTCGACTTATTATGAGGAATAAATATCCTCTCTATGGAACGAGCAGTAAAAAATTCAAAATTCATCATTCAAAATTCATCATTCTCTTTTTATATGTATGATATATGTGTAATATGGAGTGTAGAACAAAAGAGGAACTCCCGTTATGCAAAAGGCTCAGCAGAAAAAGATCAATGTATTGGCGCTTTTCGCCGGCTTCCCGACCGGTAAAGTCACCCGCAGAATCACGCCTATTCGGTTTCAACTGGATTCGGGGGATGTGCATCATATCCGGAAAATCCGACGGACGTACACTGATCGGGTGGGGAGCACGAGGCATATTCATTTTGTGCTTGAGACCAAAGGTCATCGTTTTTTTGATATCGTGTACGACAGCGAGGAGATGCTGTGGTACATGGTCGTGGAACTGGAAGAGGAGCTGTTTTTCAACGAATAGTCTTAATCTGTTGGGATTTTGTCATTTTTAAGAATTAAACTCCACCTGACGTAACACTTATTAATGAAGTTCAAAAGGAAAGAAGGAGTTTATGGTATTTGAACACTTTGCTCTCAATGTTGCTAAGCCCCTGGAAATGGCAGAATGGTACGTGAAACACTGCGGAATGCATATCGTACGGTCGATGGATGAACCACCATACACCCGTTTTTTAGCTGATCAATCGGGGCGTGTGGTTTTTGAGGTTTATTCCAATCCGAATGCAGATATTCCGGATCACAGAAAGCATCACCCGCTCGAGTTTCATTTTGCACTAAAGGTGGATGATGCCATATCGGTCAGGGACAAACTGATTTCAGCAGGAGCCGTGCTGTTCGAAGACCAGAAACTCGAAGATGGATCGCACCTGGTGATGTTGCGCGACCCGTTTGGCGTGCCCCTCCAGTTGTGCCAGCGGGCCAATCCCATGATGTAAGATGCAGTCATGGATAGCGACACAGATAGAATAGCCCGTGATCCAAAATCGGCAATAATCCACATTTTTGAATCCGTGGTTGAATCGATGATGGCAGGTATCATTTAAAGCAAAGGGAGAAGTGGAAAAAAACGATATCGATCTTATAAGGAAATAACGGTATCATACCATTGTGTATCCGAAAATGGTGGATTAAAAAGAAAATCGTTGAAGTTGCCGGATGGTAGATAACGACTCTTTGGATAATCTGAAGGCCTGCACTATCGATGAGGTCATCCAGTCGCTTGACCGGATCATAGCATGGTCTGCGGGCAAACAGGATCGGCTCGGTTACTTCCCTGCGCTGTACCGGAGGGTGACGATTAAGGTGAGGGAAGGTATTAAAGAGGGCATGTTCGAAGATGGCAAACGCATGGAGCGGCTTGATGTCATCTTTGCAAACCGGTACCTGGAAGCTTTTGAGCAGAGCAGGAACTCAGGAACAGTGACAAATTCCTGGAAACTGGCTTTTGGCGCGACACTGAAATGGCGTCCTGTTGTGTTGCAGCACTTATTACTGGGGATGAACGCACACATCCAACTCGACCTGGGTATTGCCGCCGCAAAAACCGTTGAAGGACACCCCATCATGGACCTCAGGAATGATTTTTTGAAGATTAACGATATCCTCATATCAGAGATCAATCAAGTGGAGGATGAATTAGGAGAAATCTGGCCGGCCATGCGTTTGCTCGACCGATTGGCGGGAAAAACCGATGAGACGTTAACCGGTTTTGTGCTGAAAATATCACGTAATCTCTCCTGGGATTTTGCTGTGAGATTATCCGGATTAACAGAGGCGGAAAGAGGCAGAGAAATATCCGATATTGACAACGAGGTGGCAGAATTTGGCAGAGATATCCTTTATCAGGGTTTTGGGCTGTTATCTGTTGCACTTCTTGTAATCAAACTGACTGAGATACAATCAGTATCCCGAATTATTGGGATTTTGAACCAATAATGGGCCTGTCCTTTTTAATCGATAAGATCCTGAATGTCATGCAAGGGAAAAGTCATTTTATCTTGAATGCCCGGTTGCTGCCGATCGGATTGCCGCTGGCAGGCGCCGCTGGTATTAAAAAATGGGTTGATACCCATTCCACAAAAGAGGCGATTGGTGCCGCCACAGCAGTGCTCGCGTTGATAGCACTTGAAGCGGAGGTTGAGTTTTCTGTAAGACGATATACCTACAGAAAAAGGCGCATGAAGTCCGGACAGAAATAAGACTAACTGGTGGTCGATCCTTGAATCACGTGTGTAAGAACGGAAATGAGTAGAGGATTATGCTTTATTTGCAAAGAGTGATCGAAAAAACATTCTAATGTGTTATACAATCCGAGGCAGTTAAATAACATCTTTCGATATTAAGACGGTTTCATAGGGGAGATTGGAACCATCAGGAGAATCAGTGGCAGTGGCTTATAACAGGAGCTTATACGATTTTGGGTTATCGCAAGATGATGCGGAAACAGAATTGCGCGCTTTGAACCTGAAACCCCATGACCGCTTGCTATGCATTGCAAGTGCGGGGGAATTACCGCTCAGTATCCTTGCAAAGGGACCTCTATTAATCGACGCTGTCGATATTTCAATGACACAACTTCAACTATCAAAGCTTAAGCTGGCAACGGTATTGGCGCTGGATATCGAAGATGCGGCCCGGTTTCTGGGATATATTCCTTGCGACAAGGAACAGCGGTTACGCCAGTTTGGAATGGTAAGAGAATACCTGGAAGAATCAGAGGAAAATTTTTGGGAAGACCATTTGTTTGTGTTTAATAAGGGGCCTGCTCATTACGGCCGATATGAGCAATATTTCGCCAGATTCCGGAGGATTGCACTTTTTTTACTGGGCGGTCACGAAAAATTATACGGGTTATTTGAATGTGAGTGCATAGAAGACCAGGAAGACTATTTTGATAAATTTCTTGAGTCGGGATTACTGGAAAGGCTGTTCAAAATCATTTTCCATCCCAGGCTGTTCAAACAAAAGGGGATTTCAGGGCAAGGGGATATCGCACGGGTCTTTTTTAACCAATTCCGTAATTTTTGCACTCAGACTCTCACCCGGGAAAATTATTTATTACAATTCCTGTTTTTAGGAAATGTGATTTATTATGAAGCTTTGCCGGATTTTTTGCAGGAAAGTGGTGTGACTATTATCCGCCTGCGCCACAATAATATTCATTATCACAACCTTTCGTATTCAGATATCATAAGGAATTCGCCGGAGGGGACCTATAATAAGTTTGCCCTGTCGAATGTGTGTGATTGGCTGCAGGAAGAGGAGTTTGCAGATTTACTCCAGCTTATTGCCAAGAAAGCGGACAGCAATAGTAAAGCACTGTTGCGATATATCTACAATATCCACCCGATACCTGAGGAACTGGATGAAACAATCATAACGAATCCCTCAAAGGGCGAAGAATTAAGGCGAAAAGACCGTTTCCCTTTCTATAATCTGATGCCTATGGATATCAAAATAAGAAAAGAAGTCTTTCATGAATATTGAAAGGGATGTTATTCAGATAGTTTAAACTTATAAAAGTACATGAATAATCATGGAAAAAAGAAGCCGATTTGACGGGTTAGTTATTGGTTTTGAAAGCAGATATGATTTAATTGTAATAAGCAATAAAAGAGCAAGCAGAGTAAAGAAACGACTGGAATTGGTGGGTAGTGAATAGCTATCCTGAAGCAAATGAGGGTATGAAAGAGATTTGTAGAATAACAGGAAGAATCACGATTCCTGTCATCAACTGAAATCCACGTCTGGTCACATCTGAAGTCAATTTCAGCAGAATCATTTAGAAGGATAAGAGAATGGATATTATTCAACTACTGGAAGAACATGCCGGAACCATCGTTGATACATCCGTAGAGGCCCTGGAGCGGGCTTCTTTAAAGCACTATAAAAGCAGCGGATCCGGAAAAAACAGAGAACGGTTAAATAAACTATTTGAACTGATCATGGATAGTATCAGACAGAAGAACCTGGTGTCTATGGTGGAATATTCGGAACAGGTGGCTCGTGAAAGGTTCCAGGAAGGTTTCGACATTCAGGAGGTGCAGAGTGCCTACAACGTTCTGGAAGAAGTACTCTGGAAACAGATCACCGAGAATATGAGTCCCGATGATTATCCTGAAGCGTTTGGATTGGTGAGCACGGTTTTGGGAGCTGGCAAGCAGGCTCTGGCGATCGAATACGTATCCCTGGCCTGCAAACGCCATGTAAGATCGCTCGATCTGAGTTTTGAGTTCCAGGGAGGGTGAAAAACATTTGCTCCATAGTGCCATCGTTAATTCTATGATTTGGATCTTTTCTGAAAAATTGCGAATGTCAGAGGTGTGTTCATCATTTATTTGTGGTTAGGAATTCTATAGAGGCGATATTGGAGAGACTGGATAGTTACAGGTATTCGAATATCATAAGCAGGTTTTTTATTGTACTATTGCTTTTGATAACGGGTTGCGGCAGCCAACGTCCTGTTACACCATCGGATTCCTATTCGATACCTCAATTTATTAAGCTGAGCCACAGGTATAAGAAGACGGTGTATACCCGGTCCTCGGGCCGTATCTATGCCAGTCAGATACGATTTAAGGGAGATTCGGTCTATGTTGATGGGGAGAAATCAGCGGTTTTTCAGAGTCACTGGACTTTTGCCATGTCAGGAATTCAGAAGATCAAATTGCAACGTCGGGGGAACTGGAAGTTTTTGGGATTTCTTGCTGGGGCCACCACCGGAGTAATACTTGCAGGCTTGATATATAAAGCAACCCCCCAAAATGCCTATTTCCCATGGATTGGAGGGTATTTTGTGATTCCGCCAATTACAAGCATCCTGGGTCTTGTAATTGGTCATGGATTTGACCAGCCGAGGATCTATCAGGGGGATTACCGAATTGTACCGGATAGCGGTACATACCGGTTAAAACACATCAAACAGAAAAAAAGACAGCCGGCACAGACCAGTCCGGCTTTTGAATAATTTTGCTATAAATGGTGAACAGGAGAGTTTCCATATCGATTATAATGATCCTGATGTTGGCGGGTTGCACACCTCATTATGTCGTTCCGTTGTCGGATACCTATTCCCAGAATCAGTTTTCCAAATTAAGCAAGGGATATAAAAAGAATGTTGAAACCATATATGGGGAGGAAATTCCTTTTGATGATGTGCGTATTCGTAATCACATGGTTTCTATAGTCAGAAAGGATAGTTCTAAATTGACCAGGACCATTCCTGTTTCGGTAGTCAGCACGATTAATCTGATTCCACCTCCACAACTGGTTTCGAGATCGTTTGCCACGTTTGCCGGTACTGTGATCGGTATTGCAGCAGGTTGGGGATTGGCAAAAATCGTTGATTCTCAACATATAACCTCGTCAGAATCAATCATTCCAATATTTGATGTTACTTTAATCCCGCTTGGATGTGTGATGGGTGGTACCGTCGGGAATACGATTTCCCAAAAGGATGTATATAAAGGCAGATATCTTATCATTAAACACGATACCGCGTATCGTTTAAGTCCGGTGAAGAAACAACATTCGCCTAAACGTCCGGGTGTTATTATGGATAATTAGTGTTACGCGAAGCAACTTCGTTCGTCCTCATTTCGTTATCAATCTGTCTGTTAGGACCTGTTATCGATAAGGTTAGGTTATAAACCGGAGTTTAATTACTTTGCTAATAAGAGTATTAACAGTAAAATATCAGAGCATCGAGGGATGGAAAAACGCATCTATATTATTTCACTGATACTGCCATTGATGCTGGTGGGTTGTGCGCCGCATTACATCATTCCTAAGTCAAATTCTTATTCAACGAAAGAATTTGCACAGCTTGGAGGGAACTATAACAAGTTTTTATACACCAAATCCGGAAAGAGAATCCACTTCAACGAATTAAATATAAAAAGCGACACCGTCTACCTTCACGCTGAAGATCCATCTGTATCGACTAGCTCCGTTCCGTTTTCCGACGTAAAGATGATTAGCCTGTCATCGAAAATTTCCTCTCCCTTCTGGGGCACATTTGCCGGCGTTGGCGTCGGTATAGGTATCTCGGCACTGTTGAATTCGGGGGGTACCAATAACTTTGGATCGGCAATAACCTATGCCATATTGCCATCGGTTATTGGATTTGGCGGGGCGATGATTGGTCATGGCATAGACAACAAAAATGCCTATAAAGGTTATTATCGGATTACGCCTGATGGCGGAAACTATCGTATCCAGCCGATGAAGTAATCAAAATAAGCTATACTTTGTCGGTGTTGTAATTTTTTGTTTGTTAAAAACGATGGGTTGCCTGTTTTTTTTATCGATTAAAAAACAAACTTTGATTTCCCCGGTACATATATCAAAGAAGGCTGCAACAGTAGCCACAGCCCTCCTTTCAATTCAAAATTCAACATTCAAAATTACTTACTCAGGGTTTTTGCTTTTCCGATCACCTTTCACAAAATAGCCATACCATGCCAGATATCGTTCAAGTCGGTCTTTGAGATAGATGGGTCTGGTCAGTTCGTGATGCGCACCGGGATAAACAACAAGTTCAGTCGTCCGGCCGAGTCTTTTGAGAGCCTGGTATAACTGATCGGAATTCTGCATCGGAACGTTCCAGTCGCGGTCGCCACCCATGACAAGGGTGGGGGTATGGATATTTTCTACCTCATTGAATGGCGAGATGCGTTCGTAAACGGCACGATCCTTCTTTATCCAGGGGAGTCCCAGTTCGTATTCCCATTCCTTCTGGTACTGATCGTGTCCGTAGTTGGCGGCATACAATACCTCGCTGGCACCGGTTATAGCTGCCTTAAACCGGTTCGTCTGCACAATGACGTGATCGGTTAAAATACCACCGTACGACCAGCCTCCGACTCCAAGCTTGTTAGGATCGGCGACACCCTGCTTGATGGCGTAATCAACCCCAGCCATCACATCCTGGTAGTCTTTATGTCCCCAATCCGCCCAGATGGCTTTCGAGAAGTCCTCTCCATAGCCGGAAGAGCCGCGGGGATTCACATTGAGGACGGCATAACCATTTGCGGCGAATAACTGACTCTGAAAGTTGAACCCAAAATCAAACTGATAAACAGGTCCGCCATGAATGCGCAAAAGGGCAGGGCATTTGGTTCCTCTGTGATAATCAACCGGCAGGAACATAAAGCCTTCGATGGGTGTGCCGTCTTTGCTCTTATAGTGGATGTTTTCGACCTGGGCCAAATCGATCTGTTTCAGGAAAGCATCATTGGTATGGGTAAGACGGGCTAGATTCCCGGATTGGTCCAGAAAAACTTCAGCAGGCAGATGAGGTTTGCTGATCAGCGCGGCAATCGTGCCTTTTGGGTTCATGCTGTAAGAATAGAGCGCCAGATTGTCGGATATCGTTTTCTCAACAGGACCACCGTTGCTTGATACCTCTGCAAGATCAAGCTCCGCGCTGTCCTCGAGATTAAAGACAACAGATTTTCCATCCGGCGTATACTCGGGATTAGATACATTACGGTCCAGGTTTGGGGCAAGTAAGTGAGGTTTTCCGCCAGAAGCTGGTATGATGGCAAGATCGTTGGTCGCATACCAGATCAGTTTGGGTTGGGTATCCGTGACATAGACAATGTATTTGCCATCCGGACTCCAGGCCGGAGAGATATCCGATCCGGGATTGGTGGTCAGTTGATCGATTTGGACACCTTTGTCCGTGTTATTCGGATCAACGGTCCAGATATCCGTGTCGTAGTTATGATCCGGATCTGCCGATCGGTTGCTGACAAATGCAATCTTCGAACCATCCGGACTCCAGACCGGATCACTGTCCCGGTAAGGACCGGAAGTGATCTGTCTGAGTGAATCGTTACTCAGGTCAAATACATAAATATGATTCCGAAGGGTATCGAGGTAGCCGACCACGTCTCTTTTAAATTGCAGACGGGTGATCAATTTCGGCAACGGACCGTGTTCTTTTTCAGCTTTTGCGTTTGGATTGGGATCATTGATGATTAACGCCATTCGTTTCCCATCCGGTGACCATACAAAATTCTCTACCCCTTGTTTTACATGTGTTAGCGGTTCGGAATCGCCCCCATGCAGGTTAAGTGTATAGACTTGTGTTTTGTCGTCCTTCTTTTTTGATGCAAGAAAGGCCAGCGTCTGACTATCAGGGCCAAACCGCGGGTGACTGGCCGAATAACCTTCCGCTGTCATCGGAAAAGGTTTGCTGCCATCGGTCGGTGCCATCCATATTCGGGTTTCGGTCTTGTCGCTATCCGCATTCATGGTTGTGATGGTGTACGCAACCCATTTGCCGTTCGGGCTAATTTGCGGATCATTAACATCTTTTATTCGGAAATAATCATTAACAGTAAGATGACGTCTTACCCCATTTGACTGCGCAACAACGGATTTCGAAGACAGGATAAAGACGAGGGCACAAAATAGCATTGAAGCAGATAAGTGAAATGGCGATACTGACCTCATAAATCAAATATTTAGTGGAACCTATAGTGATTGGTTCCATTATAATATTTTATTTTCAAATAAAGATACAGTGTAAATTTTTTTACAATTTTAGATATTTGACGCCGTATTATTCTGTTGACTAGTTTTTTACATTACTTTTTTAATTTAAAATCTCTGATAAAATTTCTCGTAAACTCCGATAGCACCAGCCGTCCACTGATTTCTGCCCGTTCTTCCAGTAGCTTGTCCCAATGATCCGTTCCTTGCCAGAGTACTCTTTTCAAAGCAGACATGGCCTCGGGACTACTTTCCGAAAGATCATCTGCCAACTTTTCCACAGCTTCATCCAAACCTGTAATGGAATCGTAGATATTCATATAAAGGCCCTTCTGTCGTGCCCATTTAGCGCCTCGCCAGTTCCGTGCATCTATGGCGAGTGCACCGAAGGCCGCAATACCTATCTTGCGTTCGACTGCTGGTCCTACAACGAAGGGACCAATGCCTAAGGCAAGTTCGCTCAATTTAACGGAAGCATTTTTTGCGGCCAGCGTGTAATCTGCCGCAGCAGCAAGCCCAACCCCGCCCCCCACGACTTTCCCCTGCACACGGACAATAGTCAGCTTTGGGCAAAGCCGCATAGCATTGATCACCCGCGCAAATCCCATAAAAAATTCCTTGCCTTCGGCATAATCCTTGATTTCGAGAAGCTCATCGAAAGAAGCCCCGGCACAAAATGCGGCGTTTCCACGGCTTTTCAGCACGATCACACGGGACTCCGTATCATTACCAGCCTCATTAATAACTTCTGTCAATCGCTTCAACTGAGAAGACGGAAACGAGTTACCCTTCGGATGATAGAATTCGATCGTGGAGATGTTGTTCTTGCGGGTAAGGGTTATTTCAGGGGATGACATAGG
>DATFNI010000055.1:0-7885 GCA_035266485.1 Balneolales bacterium | reverse complement strand
ATCGGAGATATCCACGCCGTTGGTAACGTCGCCCAACCCATAGCTGACTGATTTGTCGGTACGTGTGTAGACGGGTTTACCGGAAAATGAGTCGTTGTTAAAATACTCACCCCTGAGTCCTTCCGGGGCGCCGGAGACTTTTCCGGTATGCAATGATGACCCTGAAATCGCAGGGGCTTCATCACCCATCATGATGCCGGGGTAGTAATTCATTTGCGCACGATTGCCGATCTTTGACTTTAAGGCTTCCCAAGGAGTTACATAGAAGTAAGGGATGGCCATTGCACTGCCGCCGCCACGGAAGACATGCTTTGCACCGGGGCCAACAACTGTGATATTGTGCACTCCCGACAGGTTAAGCGGCAAGGTATGATTTTTATTTTCAAGCAGAACAATCCCTTCTTTGGCAGCCTCCAAAGCCACTTGCTGATGTGCTTTTGAGTTGATCATCGCAGGATCTTCTTTCCCGGGATTTTGCAAAAGCCCGAGTTTAACAATGACCCTCAGAATATGGCGAACCTGCTCATTAATAGTCGACTCGCTTACTTTGCCGTCTTTAATCAGAGGCATGAGATTTTGTTCATTCAGGAACTGGCCCGTGGGCATTTCCAGATCTATGCCACTTGTTTCTGTAGGCATGGCAGAGTGAACGGCGCCCCAGTCTGACATGGCGAGATACCGGAATCCCCAGTCATTGCGAAGCACATCCGTCAGCAAATATTGATTTTCCGCGCAGAACGTACCGTTCAGTTTGTTGTACGCCGGCATGATGGCCAGCACGTGGGCCTGCTGAACAGCCGCTTTGAAGGCCGGAAAATAAATTTCATGCAGGGCACGCTGACCGATCTCGGAATTCACGTTCATTCGTTCATATTCCTGGGAATTCCCAACAAAGTGCTTTACAGTTGCGGCAACTCCTTCCGACTGAACTCCTTCGATATAATTGACTGCCATTTGGGAAGTCAAAAAAGGATCTTCCCCGTATGCTTCAAAGGTTCTTCCATTTCTGGGATTCCGGGCTATATTCACATTCGGACCCAGAATAACCTGGCGCCCTTTACCTTTTACTTCCCGGCCTATCACTTGCCCGACTTTACGCAACAGTGTTGTATCCCAGCTTGCGGCCATGTCTGTACCACTCGGGAATGTGGTTGCTTTTCCCCAACGAACCCCGATGGGGCCATCATCCATCTTCAGAGCCGGAATTCCAAGGCGGGGAATCGGTTGTGTCGTAAAACCAGTTCCGCCAAGCAATCCAATCTTCTCTTTAAGTGTCAGTTTTTGCAGCAATTCATCTACTTTCTTATCTACTGCGGCATCATCAAGTTTTGACTGAGCCATCACCACCACCGGTAAAGCCCACAACAAAACAGCCAACAGAGCCAGAAGCGCTTTTTTATAATAACAATGTTTATTCATAGGGATTATAGTGTTTCATAAATGTTCGTTTCATACGAATAGATCCCCGTTAACTAATAAGTCTCCGATTCGCCTTTTGACAAGGAGATACAAACCCTGAACCAGAATTAAGAGGAATCTATGACGCTTATTATCTATACTTTTATCGTGAAAATCCAAACAATTAGTCAATTCTTTTTAAAAAGGCGTGTATTTAGGTCAAAAATCAGATTTGGATACAAATGAAATACCTGGATAAAGTCCGTATCTATCCCTTTGCTTTATCTGTGCAACAACTTGCAATATCAGAAGCGGCACACCAGTTTCATTCATTAACACACTGTTAACTGTTTACTGATCCTTGTCCGATGCTACGGCCCTTTCGAATTCGTCACTGTGCCCGGGAATGTGACTGTCTTTTTCAATCCAGTTGTAGATCGTAGGCAGAACGAGCAGCGTAAGAAGAGTTGACGTTATAAGTCCGCCAATGACTACCGTAGCCAGTGGACGCTGCACTTCCGAACCGGGTCCGACGTTGAAGGCCATCGGGATAAAACCAAAGCTGGCAACAAGGGCGGTCATGAGCACGGGACGAAGACGATCCACTCCACCGCGTATCACGGCTTCCCGGACCGAATATCCCTTAGTTCGCAAATCGTTCATATGGGCAACCAACACAATCCCATTGAGTACCGCTACCCCGAATAAGGCCACAAAGCCGATGCTCGCCGAAACAGACAGGTACAATCCCCTGATCCACAGCAAAAAGACACCGCCTGACAAAGCAAATGGAAGATTCAGGAAAATCAGGAACGCATACCGGATCTGTCCGAACATCATGTACAAAAGTCCGAGTATGATAAACAGCGAAAGTGGAACCACAATCAAAAGATGATTCATTGCCCGCTGCTGGTTTTCAAAGGACCCGCCATATTCCAGGAAATAACCTGCAGGCAGGTTGATTCGGGCGCGTATTGCTTCCTGCAGATTGGCGACATACGATCCCATGTCGATGTTATGAATATTGATTCCGATAATCACACGCCGCCATCCGTTTTCACGGATAATCTCTCTGGGCCCCTCTTCCGGCACTACATCGGAGACTTCTTTCAGGGGAATCGAACCGCCGGTAGGCAAGTGGACCGGTATATTCATCACATCCTCGAAGTTGGATCGAATATCTTTCGGAAAACGGACCATGATGTCAAACCGGCGCTGCCCTTCAAATACCTGGCCGGCGGCCTGACCGCCTATACCGGCCTCCACGACACGCTGCACATCACTGGCATTCAACCCGTAGGATGCAACGGCATCACGATTGATCCGGATATTCAGATAGGGCTGGCCACTGGTACGCTCCATATAAAAATTGTCCGTTCCCTGGAGATCGGTCAGCATCTGACTGATGCGCGACCCAAGGGCATTCAATGTGTCCAGATTTTCTCCAAAGATCTTAACGGCCAGATCCGATTTTACGCCGCTTGTAAGTTCATCCACGCGCATCGCTATCGGCTGGGTAAAGTTGTACGACAATCCCGGTTCATCTTCAAGTTGCGGCCTGATCAGACCGATGATCTTCTCTTTGGTCATTCCGGTGCGCCATTGATCCATTGGCTTGAGCACAATCCAAACATCGGTCTGGTGTACACCCATCCAGTCGTTGGCCAGATCTGATCGTCCGGTCTTCGGCACTACCGTTTTGATCTCCGGGATCTCACGCATGAGTAACCCGGCGAGATGATTCGCACGTCCTATCGACTGATCGAGCGTGATTGACGGCATCCGAACCTGTTCGACCAGTATCGATCCTTCATCCAGCTCCGGCAGGAATTCCGTACCCAAAAATGGGATCACCACCATAGAAATGGCAAAGACGACCAGCGCTGCAATTATTGTACGCCATCTGTGATTCACACTTGCCGTAAGAGCCCGCTCATAAAGAGGTCTGAGCCAGTCAATCACATAATTCTTCCTGACCTTCACTCCTTTTCTGAAGATAATCGCTGTCAGCGCCGGCACATATACAAGAGCCAGAAGCAGGGATCCGAATACAGCCGAGGCCACGGTTATAGCCATGGGACGGTAGAGAATACCTTCCATGCCCTGGAAGGTCATGATTGGCACATACACCATCAGGATGATCAAGACACCGAAAAAGATGGGTCGTACAACTTCGTGTGCGGCCTTGCGGATCGACAACAACTTTGGCTTGTCCGGGTTACTTTGGAGCTTATGGACGATGTTCTCCACCATCACAACCGACCCATCGACAACCATACCGAAGTCGATGGCACCCAGACTCATCAGGTTAGCTGCAAGCCCCATATCACGCATCCCGATGAACGCAAACAGCATAGAGAATGGTATCACGGAAGCGACAATCAGAGCTCCCGATATCTCACCCAACAGAAGCAGCAAAACGGCGATCACGAAAAAACCACCCTCGACGAGGTTCGTTTTCACCGTATCTGTTGTCCGTTCTACCAGATCCGACTGATCATAAAAACGTTCAATGTGTACACCCTTCGGGAGGCTTTGGTTTATTTCCTTCACCTTATCATCTACATCCTGGATGACCTTCCGGCCGTTCCCTCCACGAAGCATCATCACGATCCCTGTTACGATCTCGCCTTTGCCATTCTGTGTGACAGCTCCCTGGCGAATTTGTTGTCCCAGGCTGACATCAGCCACATCCCGTATGTAGATCGGCCGTCCCTGTATTTTGCGGACGATGATCTGGTTGATATCATTGACATTCGTAATCTGTCCATAGCCACGAACAATGTACTGCTCCTGATTGTGTTCGAGATAGTTACCACCTGATACGCTGTTATTATTCTCAACCGCATCGATGATATCTTTGAGTGAGATATTTAACGCACGCAGACGTTCAGGCTGTACCACAATCTGGTACTGCTTTACGAATCCCCCAAAAGAGTTGATTTCCGTAACACCCCTGATCGCTTTAAGCTGTGGCGTAATCAGCCAATCCTGGAAGGTACGCAGTTCGGTGAGCGAATATCCATCGCCTCTTACGACATACTGGTAGATCTCACCCAGAGCCGTGGATATGGGTCCCAGTTGAGGGGATGACACCCCAGGCGGCAGTTCACCGGAGATACTCTGCACACGCTGGCTGATCAACTGCCTTGCAAAATAGATATCCGTGCCTTCGTCGAACCGGACGGTAACGATGGACAGACCAAACTGAGATATCGATCGCACTTCGGCCACCTCCGGTAACCCGTTCATTGCCTGTTCAACCGGGAAACTGACCAGCTTTTCAACATCATATGGAGAATAACGACCCGATTTCGTGATGATAAGCACCTGTACCGGCGTGACATCAGGCAGCGAGTTGATGGGTATATTCATCAGTGCATCCACCCCTGCAACGCCCATCAACAGGACGAGAGCGATGGCTACGAACTTCTGCTTGAGGCTGAAATCAACAATACGTTTTAACATCTGTGCCTCCTTATTCGGCAAATTCACTCATCCTGCTGAGGGCTTTTAATCCGAATACATTGGTTACGGCCACCAGCTCGTTACCCCCAAGTCCGGAACTGACGATAGCCAGTGTATCGGTAACCTGTCGTATCTGAATTTTTTGCTTCCGGTATTTCAACCGGTCGACCTGCACAAAAATATTGGCATCGTTTCCCTCATAGGTCACGGCACTGAGTGGAACCGTTATGGCTGGTACAGGCGCCTGCGTTCTGATTTCAAGCTGCACGGATTGCCCCGGTATGGGCCATGTTTGATTAACCGTAGGCGTGATAATATTCACCACAACAGCCTTATTCTTCTGATCCAAAGCCGGGTTAATGGTTGTGACCGCGGCGTCAAAATGGATTTCACGGTTTTTCTGCGGATACACATTCAGGGAATCGCCGGGTCGAAGAAAGGCAGCATCATCCGGCGACACATAACCGCGTATCAGGACCTTTGACTTATTCACCACGGTCAGCATCCGGTCGTAGGCATTCACCGCCTCGCCAAGATTGATCAAATGCTCATCAATAGTGCCATTGATAGCTGCCTTAATCTGCAGGAGGGGCTTAGACTCGCGACCGCTCCGCCAGCCATTGATCTGTTCTTCAGCTACGCCGAGTGCCCTAAGCCTGGCTAGTGCCGCCTGCTCTGAAGCACGGGCACGGGCATAATCCATCTGAACACGTTCCTGAACACTCTTGGGACTTATTCCCTGCTCCACAAGTGTGCTGAGCCGCTCCATCTGCTGGTTCTGATACATGACCTCGGCGTTAGCCTGCAGGTAGTCGGCAACCAGGTTGGCAAATTCCAGGCTCTCCAGATCGAGCAACGGCTGACCTACTCTCACATTCTCACCCTCATGGGCATAAATAGAGACAACGCGGCCGTTTACCGGCGCACTGACCACTGAAATATTTCCGGGAGCTGCCTGAACCTCCCCAGGTGCATTAATAATGTACGAATACTGGCTGTTCACGGCACGGCTCACGCGTATGTTGAGTTCGGCTGCCTGTTTATCGGTGAGCTCAATCAAATCGGGTGAGGCAGTACCCTCGGCCTGCGACACTGTCTGCGGAGCTGGCTCCTGCCGGGCATTATCTTTGCCACAACCGGAGATCATAAGGCCGATCGTACAGACTCCAACCAACCCACGTCCGGCGGATTTGTGTAATATATTGAATAGACTATTCATGATAGACGATATCCTTGTGCAGATATTTTTCGAGTTCGATGAGTTGGTAGTAGTAATCATGCAGGATCTGGAAATAGCCACGCTGGTTCTGCAGGTAGGTTCGCTGAGCGTCCAATAGTGTTAACAGATCGATCTGCCCCGACTGATACCCTTCAAAAGTCAATTCCAGCAGATGCTCAGACTGGGCCTGGATCGCCTGATGGTAGCGTTCCAGCATCCTGAGGTTGTTATTGTAGCCATGCCACGACAGCTCAATATTCTTTTTCATTTCCAGCTGCGTGGACTGTCTCATCCATCTAACCTCATTACGGGCGGCTCTGGCTTCTTGCACAGCAACATTTTGGTTAAACGGGAACCATATAGGCAGGTTAAGACTCAGCAATATCCCGTTGTAATCAAACCCATTACCATAATCCTGACGATAGAAATGGATTCCGATATCCGGAAAAACCCTGCTTCTTTGTTCACCGACTGCAGCCTGTGCCGACTGGAACTGACGGTTCAGACTCTGGATCTCCGGCTGGTTTTCAAGCATACTCAGTACTGTGGCCTGATCCACACCATAGACCAGATATCTAAGGGTATCCGGAAATTCGATTGTATAACTCTGCTCATCCGGATCAAGTCCGATAAGTGTAAAGAGCTTATATCTTGCATCATGAAGCTTACGCTGGGATTCTTCCAGATCGTTCTGTGATTGTGCCAGCTGAATCTGTGCTTTTAGCAAATCAATGTCTGATGATTGGCCAACCTCTTTTTGGGTCGTTACCGCATCATTCAAACGCTTGGCGAGTGTCAGCTGCACCTGCGATAATTGCAGCAGTTTGATGGATAACGCCAGGTCGGTATATACTTTCTTCACATCAGCCTTCAGCCGGAGCCTTTTTGCATTTACCTGATATTCTGCCGCACCTGCACTATACTTCAGTTTACGGTACTGGTAGATGCTGGTAAGCGGGAATTGTATCGTCTGGCTGATCTCCCATCTTTGTTCACTAAAACCTGCACCCTGCATAAACTGTCGCGCCACCGGATTGGATGGCATCCCTTCCCTGAAGTAGCTGAGCTGAGGCGTATTCAGCCCTAAAGCGTTCCAGCGACGCGCCTGAGCGGCAGACAACTGCTGGCGGGACTGATTTATTTCAGGATTACGCTCAAGCGCTATTCTTATGGCCTGCTGTACGGACAGGCGTTCATTTATTACAGTGGTGTCCCTGTTTTGGGCATACAATGCGGGGACAGCCCAAACTAGAATGGCAAAGATGAAACAACGGAGCATAGTTTCAATTCTTGCCGGTTCTCTCTGAAACCGGATCGGTTTATGACATGCGGAATGTTAAAAATCCTCCATCCGCTTAACTTTTTACGTTGCTCCTAACTTAGAGAAGAATCATGTAGATATTATGGAAGCAACCGGAATAGTTATCGTAACGGTTGTACCCTTGCTCTTTTCTGACTTTATGTCTGCTTTGAAATCGTGCAGATCACAAATGCTTTTTACGATTGAGAGTCCCAGACCGGGAGAGTCATTCCACTTGCTGTCTGGTTTTTTAAACCGGTCAAATACTACGGGCAGCAGCTCCGCTGAGATGCCCTTCCCCTGATCAATAACTTGCAACTGATATTGTTGCTGGTCTTTAAGCCACTCTCCTTTTACTTTTATTGTAGTATCCTCTGCCGAAAATTTTATCGCATTCTGAATAAGGTTATAAAACATGGCATTGATGAGTTCCCTGCTTGCCTTGACCTTTGGATTATCTTCCAAATCCATTTCTATGGTTATATTCATCGCCTCAATGA
>DATFNI010000054.1:0-6288 GCA_035266485.1 Balneolales bacterium | reverse complement strand
CAGACCACAGTTTGTAGATTTGTTCAATAACCAGACAAATGATGGCCGGGATATGATGTACACAAACGGGCAAACAAAGGACATCGCTAAAATCAGCGATTTCACAAACGGTTATGCCACGACAAAATGGACTAATATGACCTCGACTGGATCTGCCGGGTCGAACCCATCCTTTGTTGATACCGATTTCCCCATGTTCCGTTTGGCCGATGTATACCTGATGTACGCAGAAGCCGTAGTGCGCAGTGGCGACAATGCCGATATGGCCACGGCAGTTGGTCTTATCAACAAACTCCGCGAGCGTGCATATGGCAACAACTCTGGTGATATCACCCAGTCCCAATTAACACTTCCCTTCATCCTGGACGAACGGGGACGTGAACTGTATTGGGAAGCTACAAGAAGGACTGATCTGATCCGGTTTGGTGAATTTACCGGTTCGAAATATGTCTGGTCGTGGAAGGGTGGCGTCCAGAATGGAACCGGTACGGATTCTCATTTCAAGTTATACCCAATTCCTTCAACGGACCTCAACGCGAATCCAAACCTGACTCAGAATACGGGTTATTAATCGGTAAGAAATTCATAAATGAGGAATAACATGAAGAAAATTGGAATTTTAATTATATCGATCGTAAGCGCACTCATGGTTGTGTCCTGCGCCACCAAGCGCAACGGACCATACCTGAGTGCCAACCCGGGGAATCCTTCAATTACCTCCCCGTCTGATGGTACGACCTATACCCTGAATAAGTCGAACGCAAAGGACACCTTGTTTACCATGAAATGGTCGACGCCGAATTACGGATATCCGGCTGCCGTCACGTACACGGTTGAGATGGACAACCAGGGCGATAACTTCGCGAATCCCGTTAAATTGGGTACCGCTAATTTGCCGTCATTCTCAATTACACAGGGAGACATGAACAGTGTACTCCTGGGCAGCGGATTAAAGCCGGATCAGGCGGCAACCATGGATGTCCGTGTAACGGCCTCCGTCAGCGACTCGATCAAGGCGGAGGTATCGAATCCCATTTCCATGGTATTTACCCCGTACTCCAACTACACGTATATCTACGTCCCGGGTAATTATCAGGTCTACAGTGGATACGGCAGCGCCTGGACACCATCAGATGCTCCTCCATTAGCCATGACCGGCGTTAATGTCTTTGACGGTTATGTTTACATAAACGACACACAAGATTCGGACATCGAATTTAAGTTCACCAAAGACCAAACATGGAACTTAGCATGGGGAATAGGTTCGTCGCCAGGCACTCTGTCATCCACCGGCGGAAATATTACGATGCCGACCGATAGTTCAGGTTATTATAAAATCCATGTCGATGTAAACGCACTGACGTACACAATAACAAAAACGACGTGGGCTATTATCGGTGACGCTACAGCAGGTGGTTGGAATACTGATACTCCCATGACTTATGATCCAACCAAGAAAGTATGGACCGTAACGACTAACCTGACTGCCGGGTCAATTAAATTCCGCGCCAATGGAAGCTGGGATATCAACTATGGTGATGGAGGTAATGGTAGTCTGGTATTTAATGGTAGCACCAATATATCAGTCCCTGCAGCAGGTAATTATACTGTTACCATGGACCTGAGTAATCCACCACTTTATACCTACTCGCTAAAGAAGAATTAGTAATGACGAGAGACTCCTTCATCAGGATGAAGGAGTCTTTTTTTGTTTTGCCAATTATCAATAAAAGTATTACGATACCTCTACGTTGATTTAACTGGCTGCCGCTTAGTAATACGATAGCGAATAGGATGCCAGGTGTGTGTAAAAGTGATATGTTTATATCCTATATTCAGAATGAATTATTAGATATATGCATTATGCATAAGTTTATATCTATTAATAACTAGGCCAGGAATACTTTGTCTGCGACTATCTATGATATTGCCCGTGAAGCAGGGGTGAGCATTGCCACCGTCTCCCGCGTTTTCAACAACAATGAAAATGTGTCGGAAAAAACGAGGAAAAAGATTCTGGCAATAGCAGAGTCGATGGGGTATCATCCCCGGGCTTTCGCACAGGGATTGGCACGGAAACGATCCCGGATAATAACGGCATTGGTTCCCGTTATCTCAAACTACTTTTTCATGGAGGTGCTTGGCGGAATTCAGGATGCCCTTTTCGAATATGATTATGACCTGAATATCTATAATATCACCTCGGCGAATGACCAGTTTGAACAGATTGAATATGTGCTGAAAAAAGGGATGGCAGATGGTTATCTGTTTATTTCCCTTCATCTTAAAGAGCCCCAGTGGAAGCGGTTGAAGCGATATCAGGTTCCGATTACACTGGTGGACGAGTATGATACAGAATTTGACTCCGTCAGTGTCGACAGTATTGAAGGTGCCTATACGGCAACAAGGCACTTCGTTCAAAAGGGCTTTTGCCGGATCGCCATGATCTCGGCTTATCCAAACGCCAAGCCGTCGAAAGACCGGTTATTGGGATATAAGCGTGCCCTCGAAGACGCCGGCCGGATGGTCGACAACGACCTGATTGTTACAGGAGACGATTTGGATCGGGATGGCTTTACCGAAAAGGCCGGGTATCAGGCCATGAATAAATTGATACATATGGAGAATCCACCCGAGGCGTGTTTCTGTTCCTCCGATATTCAGGCAGTTGGAGCAATGAAGGCGCAGAACGACACACAAGTCGTGGTACCACTGATCAGCTTTGATGATATACAGATTGCGCATTATCTCGGTTTATCTACAATGAAACAGCCCATGTATGAGATGGGAAAGTTGGCGACGCATAAATTGATCGAACGTATATCTGACCCGGAGAAAGTAGTTTCACACACTGTTTTTTCCCCGGAACTTGTTCTCAGATCTACACTTAAGTCAGAGAAAGTAAGGTCCACTTCTTAAGTGAAGTTAACCGGTTTAGCTCATTCAAGATCCTTATCACACGAAAGATTTTAGTGATAATTAATACCTATTCTATGAAACGATTATACAAACTACTCTCGCTATGCCTCTTCTTATCGTTTTTTGCGGGACAAGCCTTAGCTCAAGTCGTTACTTGGAGTCCTCAATTTCCGATAGATTCCGATACCGTAACCGTCTATTTCCACGCCAAAGAGGGCACCGGTGGACTGGCGGGATATACGGGTGACGTCTATGCCCATACCGGCGTTATCACGGATCAAAGCACGGCTCCAAGCGACTGGCGGTACGTAAAGACCAATTGGGGAGTGAATACGCCGGATACCAAGATGACGCGTATTGCTACCGATGAGTATAAGATCACGATTAACAATATTCGCAAATATTATGGGGTGCCCGCCGGGGAAAAGATTCTGAAAATGGCTTTCGTTTTTCGCAGCGGTGTCCAGGTAGGCGGCAATTACCTGCAGGGCAAGGATACAGGGGGGGCTGATATTTTTGTTGATGTCTATTCGGCTGGTTTGCATGTAAGCCTGATACATCCGGCAGTAAATCCGACTTTTGTAAAGAAAGACAGCACTGTTGATATCGAGGGCGTTGGAACAGATGCCTCGAACATGACCATTACCATGAAGCTGAATGTCAATGGAACCCAGGTGGCATCGGTGCAAAACGACACCATCACATATAAGATGGTGGCTTCCAACCCCGGGCAGTATGATATACAACTGATCGGCGTGGACTCGAAAGGACAGTCTGATACGGTGTCAGGCAAGTACGTCGTAAATCCTACCATCGTAAACGAGCAGAGACCCGACACCCTCCGGGATGGCATCACCTACGATCCCAATGATCCCACGAAGGCCACTCTGTCGCTGTTTGCCCCGCATAAGAAATTCATCTATGTAATCGGCGATTTCAATAATTGGCAGATGGGTCCCCAGTATTTTATGAAACGCGACTCGGTGAACGCCGACAGTGTCTGGTACTGGACGACTATCACGAATTTAACACCCGGCAAGCAGTACGCCTTTCAATATCTGATCGACGGGAACCTGCGTGTGGCGGATCCCTATTCCCAATTGGTGCTGGATCCCGCCAATGACCAATATATTACTTCTGCTACCTATCCGAACCTGAAGCCTTATCCGACCGGTAAAACAGATCATATTGTCGGTGTTTTGCAAACGGGGCAATCACCCTATAACTGGACGGATCAAAGCTATAAGCCGCCGGCTAAGAACAAGCTCAATATTTATGAGCTATGGCTGGACGATTTTGTCGCCACTCACAACTATGCTACACTCACTGATACGCTGAATTATTTCCAAAATCTCGGGATCAATGCCATTGAGCTGATGCCGATCAATGAGTTTGAGGGCAACGTAAGCTGGGGATACAACCCGGATTTTTATTTTGCACCGGATAAATACTACGGCACGGCCGACGAACTGAAGACGTTCATCAATGCCTGTCACAAACGCGGCATTGCCGTGATCATGGACATCGTGCTCAACCACTCGTATGAACAGTCTCCGATGGTGCGGATGTACTTCAACAGTGCTACCGGAAAGGTAACACCGGATAATCCTTGGTTTAATGTCAATTCTCCGAATACGGTATTTTCGTACGGTTACGATTTTAACCACGAGAGTGAGGCAACGAAGTACTTTGTCAATCGCGTGACCAGCTACTGGGTTAAGAATTTTCATATCGATGGGTACCGGTTCGACTTTGCCAAAGGGTTCACCAATACGGTAGGCGACGGATCGGCATATGATGCCTCGCGAATTAAAATACTCGAGGGATATGCCAACCATATCTGGTCGGTTGATCCAAATACGTACGTGATTTTAGAGCTTTTTACGGCTAACAGCGAAGAGCAGGTCCTCTCCAACGACGGAATGATGATTTGGGGCAATGAAAATTATGCCTACAGCCAGGCCACTATGGGATATGATGTCGGTCCGGGCGGAGATGCTCATTCCTGGGATTTTTCCGGAATTTCCTATAAAGACCTCGGCTGGTCTAAACCCAATTTGGTGGGATATATGGAGAGTCACGACGAAGAGCGGATTATGTACAAGAATGAGACATATGGCAACAGTAGCGGAAGTTATAACATAAAAGATGACACAACGGCTTTGGATCGCATGAAAGAAGCTGCTGCCTTCTTCTTTACGGTACCGGGACCTAAAATGATCTGGCAGTTTGGTGAATTGGGGTACGACTATTCCATCAATTATCCCAGCGGAACCAGTAATGACCGCCTGACCCCGAAACCTATTCGGTGGGACTATTTCTCGAATGGGCCAAGAAGGAACCTGTATAAAGTTTTTAGCACGCTGATCAAACTCAAGGAGGACTATCCTGCTTTCAGCAGCAGTAATTTTACCATTGATGCCCAAAATGCTGTCAAACGCATTCAGATCGTGGGGGACACGATGGATGTGAATATCATTGGCAATTTTGGGGTTACCTCTGCGAGTACTGCCGGCCAGTTTCAGAAAACCGGGACCTGGTATGATTATTTCTCAGGCAATACAGTTGATGTTACAAATACCAGTATGAATATCGATCTTGCGCCGGGCGAATTTCATATCTATACCACGAGCAAGCTGCCAACACCACAGTCGGGCATTCTTCTGGATGTAAAGCAGAATGGTTCGAAGTCTACGATACCCTCTGATTTCAAGCTGAATCAGAACTATCCGAACCCATTTAATCCAACGACCAATATCCGCTATGAACTTGCAAGTCCGGCACAGGTGACGCTGCAGGTTTATGATATTCTGGGCCGCAAGGTCGCCACTTTGTTTGATCAGCAGATGCAGACGGCCGGATCGCATGTAGTTCCATTCGATGCCAGCCGGCTCAGCAGCGGTACCTATTTTATACGGCTGGTGGCAGGAGATCACACAATGATCCGCAAGATGATGTTATTGAAATAGGAAGTTTTAAATCTTCTTGTGATCGCGCGCGATATTGTGTCTTTCTCAGGACTTCAGTGCTTACTGTGGTTGCTTCATTATTTATTTTGAAGCCAACCGCAGTAAGCAGGGGAGAAGATCCCTGTTTTGCAGGAGGACATAATATTTGATAAAACTTACTACGCCTTCAAGCATCTGCGAGTGATCGGGATCGTTTTGATTGTCATTTTATGGTTGACGTGACACTGGCATATCTTGCGATAGATATATACCTGCATATGTTAAGCACTTACATTTTACATTTGTAGCAAAGAAGGCAATTAATCAAATTATTTTATGGAAACGCTTTTTTGAGCTATATAATGTTAAAAAAAATTATTTCTAGCAATGAAAAAAAATGTTGCTTATTGTAAGCGCTTTC